>NZ_CEXQBZ010000068.1:0-6409 GCF_982712965.1 Neisseria flava
TTTAAAATATTATAAATATAAATTTAGCATATAAAAATAATGTTAAACACTTGGCAAACCCAAATTTTTCGAGTAAATTTCGCTACATCGAATTACAGACGCACTGACAGATTTGATACTCCGGTTTCCAGCAGCAAATCCTTTGATTTGCAGCGGATGTTCCGAGCTTCACTCCCTCGGAACAAAAGTTTACCCGCACGGAGTTGAGCCGTGCAGGTAAAGCCGCAGGCGAAAGCCTGTATTGTTTGTGAAGCGTAAATCTCTGATTTGAGGTATTGGGGCAATCCTGTGGGGGATTGCCTCCTTTTTTTGTTTCCTGCGTTTCCAGCATTCATTGCCCCCTAGCTCAAATTGCCCTGAAGTATTCGGACATCCGGCCCGCATTACTTCCATATGAAAAGGTCGTCTGAAACCTGATTTGATTTCAGACGACCTTTAAACTTTATCCTGAGACGGATAGCTTACATTTGCTGTTGCGCCGCTTTGATGGCGTTTTGGTCGGGATTGATCAAAATCTCGACGCGGCGGTTTTGGGCGCGGCCTTCGGCAGTGGCGTTAGACGCGATAGGATGGCGTGAGCCGTAGCCGGCTGTGATCAGGCGCGAGCCGTTCACGCCGCGCGATTGCAGGTAGTCGGCAACGGCAAGCGCGCGGTTGCGGGACAGCGGCTCGTTGATGGCATCGTTGCCGGTGTTGTCGGTATGGCCGTTAATCGTCAAAGTCGTGTCGGGATATTGCACCAGCGTTTCGGAGGCGGTCGCCAGAGCGTTTCGCGCGTGATCGCTCAATGCCGCGCTGCCGGTAGCGAAGGTAACGTTTTCAGGCATCACCAGTTTGATTTGGTTGCCTTGGCGTTCCACTTCGATGTTGGTGTTTTTCAGGTTTTCGCGCAGTTTTTTCTCTTGATAGTCCATGTAGCCGCCTACGCCCGCACCAATCGCGCCACACGCCAACGCGGAATTGCGCGCGCCTTTACCGCCGTGGGTCAGTGCGCCGACGATGCCGCACACTGCCGCACCGCCCAAGCCGTACATGGCGGTTTTGCTGGTGTTGCGTTGTCCGCTTACAGGATCGGTTACGCAGCCGGTCAGAGCCAAAGGAATGGCCAATGCGGCAACGGTCAAAGGTTTCAAGAATTTCATTGAGATTTCCTTTCAAAAAATACCGCTCAGACACAGAAGGTCGTCTGAAAAGCGGCTTGATGTATTTCAACAATGTTTCGGCGGGCTGCAAACCCTTCAAAACAGATTGAAACAGCATGATAGCCAGGATTGCGGCACAGTAAATCTCGCTTAACCCGATATTACCTAACTGACCGCAAACTGACATTCCGGTTTTCTATTCTGCGTATTCAGTAAGATTGCCGTAATGAAGTTTGGTTCCTCAAGGCGTTTGCAACACCTATTCTTTTCCATAACGGCGGCGGACATACCTTATCAACATATATTTCAGCCTCAAACGCACATCGTAACCGACCGATCCCGCACCCAACACAAACAACACCAGCGCGACCGGCAAGGCAAAATGGTGGCCTATCTGATGGTAGCCCCACGCACCAATCACCCCACCCAACAAAAACGACCACATCATTCCACCCAAAAGCCACATCTTCGGCTTATTGACATGCACATGCGGCAGGCGCGGATGATGTTTTTTCGAGTAATACAGCGCACGCGAAAGCTCGATGCCCAAGTCGGTCGCCGTGCCGGTCATGTGCGTCGAACGGATGGCACCGCCGGACAAAAGCGTCATCACCGTATTGTGCATTCCCATGATGAAACACATTAAAAACAAAGCCAACGACGGGAAAACCAAACTCCCGTTCCCGATGTTCCATTGAGATGCCGTGAGTCCGAACAAGCCGAATATCAGCAGATAAACCGCTTCCAACCACATGGAAAAACCGAAGCTGCCGCGAAACCGCTTCTGCTGCGTCCACAAAACCACCCAGCCCGAATGCGCCGCACCGACCACAAAACACAACACGCTGATTAAAGCCACCGCCGCCGTTATCCATTCGCGCAGATAAACAGCGTCCGCCAGCAGAGACATCGAGCCGGTAACGTGCGACGTGTAGCGTGCAAACGCAAAGAAACCGCCCGCATTAATCGCACCCGCCAACATCGCCATGATGTAGCCCAGCCTGCGGAAGCGCGCATCGGAAATATGGTGTTCGTGCAGATACGGCCTGTCTGCCTGCCAAAACGGCGGGGCATGCCGCCGCTTGTCATGCAGCCTAATCTGCTTATCGCGTCGTAGGTGTATTTGCGGTTCTTCCATATAACGTTATCCCTTTTGCAATAATGGATGCAAGGCAAGTAAACACCTTTCCGATTAAAATTAATCCATCATCCGAACAGTATGTTCAGACGACCCCGCCATCAAAAATCTACAATATTAAGGTGTTGTACCTACCACCGATGAAAAATGACGGCAGGCAGGAATTTTTCTATTTCCATTAGCCATAAAAAAGGTTGTCTGAAAAGCATTTTATCCTTTTCAGACAACCTTTCCACCGATTGCATCAATACAAAATCAAATCAGCACACTTCAACCAACCAGCCATGTTTGTCTTCTGCCAAACCGTATTGGATGTCGGTCAGAGCTTTGCGCAAAGCGTAGCCGCGCTCTTGGCTCTTCACTTCGATTTCTTTGCCGTCGATGACAAAAGAGGTTACGGGTGAGATGACGGCGGCTGTACCGGTCAGAATCGCTTCCGCACCCTCTTCGACTGCGGCTTTGAGTTCATCCACGGTGAAATTGCGTTCGCTGACGGTGTAGCCCAAGTCTTTGGCGACGGTCAGCACAGAATCACGGGTTACACCGTGGAGGAATTCGTCGGTCAACGGTTTGGTAATGATTTCGTTGCCTTTAATCAGGATAAAGTTGGACGCGCCGGTTTCCTGTACATCGCCGTTCGGGCAGAACAGGACTTGATTTGCACCGTGTTCGGCTTTTGCCTTCAGCACCCAAGGCATGGCGGAGGCGTAGTTGCCGCCGCATTTGACGCGGCCCATGTGCGGTGCGCAACGGATGTGTTCGGTTTCAACCAAAATTTTCACGGGTGAACCGGCTTTGAAATAGTCGCCGACCGGAGAAGCGAGGATATAGAGCAACGCGGTTTCGGAAGGCGAACCGGCTTTGCCGATAACGGGGTCGGTACCGATTAATGTCGGGCGCAAATACAGCGCGGCAGGCGCGTCGGGAATTTCCTCGGCAGCGCGTTTGACCAATTCGATCAGGGCATTCAGATAGGCTTCGGTTTCGGGGCGCGGCAGGTGCAAAATGTCTGCGCTTTGCTGCATACGGGCGATGTTTGCCGTCGGGCGGAACAAGACGATTTTGCCGTTTGCCTGACGGAATGCTTTTAAACCTTCAAAGCATTCGCTGCCGTAATGCAGGGCGTGCGCGCCGGGCGCGAGGGTGAGGTCTGAGGAAGTTTGCCATTCGGTCGGCTGCCATTTGCCGTCCTTGTGGGCGATAACGGGCATTTGGGCGTGGAAGACGCTGCCGAATACGGCGGGTACAGTTCTGCTCATGATGATTGCCTTTCTTATTCTGTTTGGTTCTGTTTAAATATTAAAAGTTGAAAGATACGCCTGTAGAGATGGTTTTGACAAGTCCGAATGCCCGTTTCAAAATCAGCTTCCGTCCAAGCCCTTGCCTGATAACGAAATACGGGCAACCGCCTATTCCGATGAGCATACAAATTGTCAGCAATCATGCCTACTGTTTACTACATATATATAATGAAGCCCGAGGTCGTCTGAAAACTGCCGCACATCCTATCCGAAACAATCCAAATCGTTTAAACTAAGCCGCATCTGCGGCAAACGGATTCGGAAACGGAATCCCTATCGACCGCCTTACTGAATTTTCAGACGACCTTTTCAAAACTTTCCGACAGGCATACCGCCGGAGACATCCATGAAACTGATTTACACCATTATCAAAGTCATCATTTTATTATTGTTTTTACTGCTCGCCGTCATCAATACCGACAGCGTCGCCTTCCACTATCTGCCCGGTCAGAAAGCCGACTTACCGCTGATTGTCGTCCTCTTCGGCGCATTTGTTATCGGTATCGTGTTCGGGATGTTTGCCCTGTTCGGCAGACTTTTGGCACTGCGCAGCGAAAACAACCGCCTGCGTGCCGAAGTCAAAAAACACGCGCATTTGAGCGAAAAAGACCTCGTCGCCCCCGTACCGCAACAACCTGCACCGCAAACCACCGTCCCTGCCAACCAACCCGTACAAACGCCCAAGCCTTAAAGAAGGAATCACATGGACAACGAATTGTGGGTCATCCTGCTGCCCATTACCCTTTTGCCCGTCTTCTTTGCTATGGGCTGGTTTGCCGCCCGTATCGACATGAAAACCGTGTTGAAACAGGCAAAAAGCGTGCCTGCCGGCTTTTATAAAAGTCTGGACGCATTGGTTGACCGCAACAGCGGCCGTGCCGCCCGCGAGTTGGCGGAAGTCATCGACCAGCAGCCGCAGTCTTACGACCTCAACCTGACCTTAGGCAAACTCTACCGTCAGCGCGGCGAAAACGACAAAGCCATCAATATGCACCAAGCCCTGCTCGACTCGCCCGATACCGTCAACGAAAAACGCGCGCGGGTATTGTTCGAACTTGCGCAAAACTACCAAAGCGCAGGTTTGGTTGACCGCGCCGAACAAATCTTCATCGGCTTGCAGGAAGGCAACATGGCGCGCGAAGCCCGCCAGCACCTGCTCAGCATCTATCAGCAAGACCGCGACTGGGAAAAAGCCATCGAAACCGCGCAACTCCTCAGCCACGACGAGCAGACCTACCAATTTGAAATTGCACAGTTTTATTGCGAACTCGCCCAAGCTGCGCTGTTCAAATCCAATCTCGACGCCGCCCGTTACAACGTCCAAAAGGCCTTGGACGCTAACAAAAAATGCGCCCGCGCCAACATGATTTTGGGCGACATCGAAACCAAACAGGGCAATTTTCCCGCCGCTGTCGAGGCATACGGCGCCATCGAACAACAAAACCATGCCTACCTAAGCATGGTCGGCGAAAAACTCTACGAAGCCTATGCCGCCCAAGGCAAACAGGAAGAAGGACTGAACCGGCTTATCGGCTATATGCAGACCTTCCCCGATTTAGACCTCATCAACGTCATCTACGAAAAAACCCTGCTGCTCAAAGGCGAAAGCGAAGCCGCCCAACTTGCCGTCGAACTCGTGCGCCAAAAACCCGACCTCAACGGCGTGTACCGCCTGCTGGGTTTGAAAATCAGCACCATGAATCCCGCGTGGAAAGCCGATGCCGACATGATGCGCTCCGTCATCGGCCGCCAACTCCAACGCAGCGTCATGTACCGCTGCCGCAACTGCCACTTCAAATCCCAAGTCTTCTTCTGGCACTGCCCCGCCTGCAACAAATGGGAAACCTTCACACCCAATAAAATCGAGGTGTAAACCAAACCACAAAAAGGTCGTCTGAAACGACTGAACTGGCCCCAAAATCTTGGACACTCATAAAAGCCTTTTCAGGCGCTCTGTGTAAGCTGGGTTCTGTATGCGACAGGACTCAGCTTTTTCAATTTCAGACTGCAACGCTCCCGGTTGTAGTAATCCATATAGTCATCTATCTGCTTCATCAATTCGTCCACCGTCAATTCTCCTGCACGGTAGAAACACTCCGTCTTCAACACCGCAAAGAAGCTCTCCATCGGCGCATTATCCCAACAGTTCGCCTTACGCGACATGCTTTGAAGCATGGAATGTTGGGCAGGCAATTCCCTATACCCCGCCGTACGGTACAGCACGCCTTGGTCGGGATGCAGCATCGTTCCTTTGCCGGTCAGCCGGGGCGCGGCTTTTTCGATCATCTGCGCCACCATTTCGCTGTCGGCTCTGCGGCTCATGGCGTAGGCGACGATTTCCCGGTTGAACAAGTCCAAGATTGGCGAGAGGTACAGTTTGCCGTCCTTCCCTTTGAGTTCGGTAACGTCGGTCAGCCATTTTTCGTTGGGCTTTTCAGCTTTGAATAGGCGTTTGAGGAGGTTTTCCGATATTTCGCCCATGGCGGGATGGCGGTAGGCTTTTTTCCCCCGTATTTTGGCTTTCAGCCCCATCTGTTTCATCAACCGTGCCACTTTTTTGCGGTTCCAACCCAATGCTGCGGCAATGCGCCTTTGTCCGTATCGCCCTTTATGCCGTTCGTAGATTTCGGCGATAAGGGCTTTGTCGGCTTCGTCGGGGTCGGGTCGGTCTTGATGGTGGTAGTAAAAGCTGCTTTTGGGTAATTGTGCGATGTGCGGCAGGTATTTGAGCGGGTGTTGCGCCCTCAGTGCTTGGACGGTTTGGCTTTGTCCTTTTCGGTCCGCTTTTGGCTGAGGGCTTTTAACTCCTTTAGGTAGGCGACCTCTGC
>NZ_CEXQBZ010000069.1:0-6406 GCF_982712965.1 Neisseria flava
TGTTTTATTCTTGAATCTGTTCAAACCACTGATACACTAGTGTTGCACTTGAAATCCGAATCCAAGGTCGTCTGAAATGTCCGCGTTCAAACCCGTCATCGTTACCACTACCGCACCGACCCGCGAAGAAGCCGAAAAAATCGGCGGCCTGCTTTTGGAAAAACACCTCGCCGCCTGCGTGCAATACGAAACCATCACCAGCCAATACCTTTGGAACGGCGAAATCTGCCGCGACGACGAAATCCGCATCACCATCAAAACCTCGCGCCACTGCTACCGCGAAATCCAAAAAACCATCATCGCCAACCACAGCTACGAATGCCCACAAATCCTGATGCAAAACGTATCGCGCGGATACGCCCCCTATTTGCGCTGGCTGAAGCAGAGTTTAGGTTGATAAAACAGCCGCGCCGTCTGAAAAACGCTCAAGCATCATTATGAATTTACAGGGAAGTCCACTATAATGACGGCTTTTGATTTTCAGACGACCTCCGTCTGCATCCGCAATCCCAAACCAAAAGGAAACCCATGTTCCGCACCATGCTCGGCGGCAAGATACACCGCGCCACCGTTACCGAAGCCGACCTCAACTACGTCGGCAGCATCACAGTAGACCAAGACCTGCTCGACGCCGCAGGCATCCTCGTCAACGAAAAAGTCGCCATCGTCAACAACAACAACGGCGAACGCTTCGAAACCTACACCATCCCCGGCGAACGCGGCAGCGGCGTCGTCTGCCTCAACGGTGCCGCAGCACGGCTCGTCCAAAAAGGCGACATCGTGATCATCATGTCCTACGTTATGCTGTCCGAACCCGAAATCGCCGCGCACGAACCCAAAGTCGTCCTTGTGGACGAACACAACAAAATCCGCGACATCCTCTCCTACGAGCCGCCGCACACCGTCCTATAAAACACAAAGGTCGTCTGAAACCGCAAAATCCGCTTTCAGACGACCTTTCAGCCATTTTCAGACGACCTTCGAGAAAGCCCCATCATCATGAACATCCGCATCAACAACCTCACCGTCGGCAACGACCTCCCCTTTACCCTGTTCGGCGGCATCAACGTTTTGGAAGACCTCGATTCCACCCTCAAAGCCTGCGAACAATACGTCAAAGTAACCGACAAACTCGGCATTCCCTACGTCTTCAAAGCCTCCTTCGACAAAGCCAACCGCTCCTCCATCCACTCCTTCCGCGGCGTCGGCTTGGACGAAGGCATGAAAATCTTCCAAGCCGTCAAACGCGAGTTTAACGTTCCTGTCATCACCGACGTCCACGAACCCTACCAATGCGCCCCCGTCGCCGAAGTCTGCGACGTCATCCAACTGCCCGCCTTCCTCGCCCGCCAAACCGACCTCGTCGTCGCCATGGCAAAAACCGGCAACGTCATCAACATCAAAAAACCCCAGTTCCTCAGCCCTTCGCAGATGAAAAACATCGTCGAAAAATTCCAAGAAGCGGGCAACGGACAAATCATCCTGTGCGAACGCGGCGCCAACTTCGGCTACGACAACCTCGTCGTCGATATGCTCGGCTTCGGCGTCATGAAACAAACCTGCGGCGGCCTGCCCGTCATCTTCGACGTCACACACTCCCTGCAAACCCGCGAATCCGGTGCTGCCGCATCCGGCGGACGGCGCGCGCAAGTGCTGGACTTGGCGCTCGCCGGCATGGCAACCCGCCTCGCAGGCCTCTTCCTCGAATCACACCCCAACCCCGACCAAGCCAAATGCGACGGCCCCAGCGCCCTGCCGCTTGCCCAACTGGAAGACTTCTTGACCCGCGTCAAAGCCATAGACGAAACTGTCAAATCCTTCGCGCCTATGGACATCCGTTAACGGGTATTGCAAACGAAAGGTCGTCTGAAAAGCAGAAAACGGTTTTCAGACGACCTCTTCAACCCATAATAAACCCACCGACTATACGGGAATAGCTCAATCGGCTACAATTCCGTTTCACAAACAAATAAATTCAAAAACTTATGAAATGTCCGTTTTGTCAGCATCCCAATACTCAAGTCACCGATTCGCGGCTCTTGGAAGAGACGAACAGTATCCGCCGCCGCCGCCGTTGCGTGGAATGCGGGCAACGGTTCAGTACGTTTGAAACGGTCGAAATGCGGATGCCGCAGGTCATTAAATCCAACGGTACGCGCGTGGCGTTTAATCCGCACAAGCTGAGAACCAGTTTGGAACGGGCTTTGCACAAACGCCCGATCGCCCAGGAAAAAATCGATGAAACGGTCGCGCTGATTGAGCAGCGTCTGTATCAGTCGGGCAACAAGGAAGTGCCGTCGCGCATGGTGGGGGAAATGGCGATGGAGGAGTTGGCAAAAATCGATCAGGTCGCCTATGTCCGTTTTGCTTCCGTGTATAAAAGTTTCAACGACGTGTCCGAGTTTACTCAGGCAATCGCCACGCTGGTGCAGACCGACGGGAAATAGGTCGTCTGAAAGCGGTGTGTTGATGATGAAGAGGATGTTTATGAAAAGAGTTTTATCCGTAGCCGCCGCACTATTCTGCCTTGCCGCCTGCAGCCCCGAGCAGAACAATGCCGCGCCGAAAGCCGCCTCCGATACGGTTCAAACGCTGACGAGCATGGACGGCAAAATTTCCATCTCCGTTCACAACAGCCACTTCACCGACATCATCGCCGATTCCGCCCGCCATCCGAAAAACGTTCCCGCCTCCAGCCTGATTCTGCTCCAACACGACCCTGAGGCGCGCATTACGATTTATGCGGCAAACAACGGTCCAGCCCAAACGGATGCCAAAGCCTATTTCGCCGAACTCAAAACCGCGCTGCAATCAGACGAAACTCAAAATGTCCGCGTCGGCATCGCCACCGACAACCGCATGAATTACCAAACCGACCGCGAAGACCGGCAAGGAAAGTTCAACCAATACTGCATCGCTATTCACGAAGCCAATATCTATACCGTTTGCGCGTACAGCCATCACGCGGGTCAGAAGGAATTGTCGGAAGTATTGAAAGAATTGAGCTTGTCGCGTTAATGCTTCGACGAACGGAATACGCGAAAGAAAAGGTCGTCTGAAAACGGAAAACTTTAAGAAATCCACATTATGTTTGATTGTATTGATACCCAAATGATGCAAAACGCCCTTGCCCTTGCGCGGCTCGGGCGTTTTTCCACTTCTCCCAACCCGCGCGTCGGCTGCGTGATTGCACACGGCAGCCAAATCGTCGGGCAGGGGTTTCATGTCAAAGCGGGCGAACCGCATGCCGAAGTGCATGCGCTGCGGCAGGCGGGCGAAATGGCGCGCGGGGCGACGGCTTATGTGACGCTCGAACCGTGCAGCCATTATGGCCGTACACCGCCCTGCGCCGAAGCCCTAATCGGCTCGGGCGTGTCGCGCGTGGTCGCCGCCATGACCGACCCCAATCCGCTGGTGGCAGGCAAAGGTTTGGCAATGCTGGAAGCCGCAGGCATCCGCACCGAAAGCGGTTTGCTGGAAACCGAAGCGCGCGAACTCAACCGCGGTTTCCTCTCCCGTATCGAACGCGGCCGCCCGTTTGTCCGCGTTAAATGCGCCGCCAGCTTGGACGGCAAAACCGCGCTCGCCGACGGACGCAGCTACTGGATTACTGGCGAAGCGGCAAGAGCGGACGTACAAACCTTACGCGCGGAAAGCTGCGCCGTCTTAACCGGCATCGGCACAGTGCTTGCCGACAATCCGCGCCTCAACGTCCGCGCCTTCCCGACGCTGCGCCAGCCCGCGCGTATCGTGTTGGACAGCAAACTGCAAACGCCGTTGGGCAGCCACATGGTTTCAGACGACCTCAGCCCCACTATCATCGTAACCGCCGTCGATGATGAAGAACGTCTCAAACCATACCGCGCGTTCCATCATATCCGCCTCTTGAGGTCGTCTGAAAACGCCGCCGGACGCATAGACCTTGCCGCCCTGTTGCCTCAGTTGGCAGAGCTGGGCTACGGCGAGATTATGGTCGAAGCGGGCGCGACGCTGACCTCCACCTTTATCGAAGCAGGCTTGGCAGATGAAATCGTGCTGTACCAAGCGCCGAAAATCTTAGGCGAAGGCAGAAGCCTGCTCACCCTCCCCGCCAACCCTGCCGTTTTGACTTCGGAAGGCGAATGGGAAAGCCGTTCGGTAGAGCTGATCGGGCAGGACGTAAAATGGGTTTTGCGTAAAAAATAGGCTGATAATTGGATTTTGAGACTGTTTTAGTTATCTAGGAAAATCCCAGTTATTTTGTTACTAGAGCAGGGGAAAGGCCGTCAGAAGCTTTGGAAATGCTTTTAAACCCGCCGTTTATGCCGACATGGCAAGCGTATTGCATGGTTTTTAAATGTTAATTTCTTTAAAATTCAGTGTGATATGTTCTGCTCTGATATAATACTCGGGCAAGGCGTTCGGAAGCCGGCGTCTTGTCTTTTTTCAACTTTTAGATACTAAGGAACTCATATGTGCGGTATCGTCGGCGCCATCCGCGCCAATCACAATGTAGTCGATTTTCTGACCGACGGTCTCAAACGCCTTGAATATCGAGGCTATGACTCGTCGGGTATTGCAGTAAACATGGACGGCAAAATCAAGCGCGTGCGCCGTGTCGGCCGCGTGCAGCTGATGGAGGACGCCGCGCGAGAAAAAGGCGTGTTCGGCCATATCGGCATCGGCCATACCCGCTGGGCGACCCACGGTGGCGTAACCGAACCCAACGCCCACCCCCACATCTCCGGCGGCATGATTGCCGTCGTCCACAACGGCATCATCGAAAACTTCGAAGCCGAACGCGAACGCCTCAAAGCCTTGGGTTACACCTTCGAATCGCAAACCGACACCGAAGTCATCGCACACAGCGTCAATCACGAATACACCCAGAACGGCGGCAAACTGTTTGAAGCCGTCCGCGCTGCCACCGCCCGTTTCCACGGCGCATACGCCATCGCCGTGATGGCGCAGGACAAACCCGAAGAAATGGTCGTTGCGCGCATGGGCTGCCCGCTCTTGGTGGCATTGGGCGATCAAGAAACCTTCATCGCCTCCGACGTATCCGCCGTCATCGCCTTTACCCGCCGCATCGCCTATTTGGAAGACGGCGACATCGCCGTATTGAGCGCGAATGGCATCGACAAACTGATTGACAAAACCGGTGCCGAAACCCAACGCAAAGTCAAAGTATCCGAGTTGTCACTCGCTTCGCTGGAGTTGGGCCCTTACAGCCACTTCATGCAAAAAGAAATCCACGAACAGCCGCGCGCCATCGCCGATACCGCCGAAGTCTTCCTTGACGGCGGCTTCGAACCCGAAAACTTCGGCGCGAACGCACGCGAAGTGTTCGACGATATTCACAGCATCAAAATCCTCGCCTGCGGCACGTCCTACTACGCCGCGCTGACCGCCAAATACTGGCTCGAATCCATCGCCAAAATCCCGACCGACGTCGAAATCGCCAGCGAATACCGCTACCGCGACGTGATTGCCGATCCGAAACAACTGATCATCACCATCTCCCAATCCGGCGAAACCTTGGACACGATGGAAGCCCTGAAATACGCGCAGTCTTTGGGACACCAACACAGCCTGTCCATCTGCAACGTCATGGAATCCGCCCTGCCGCGCGAAAGCGAATTGGTGCTGTACACCCGCGCCGGTGCAGAAATCGGCGTCGCTTCCACCAAAGCGTTCACCACGCAACTGGTTGTATTGTTTGGCTTGGCGGTGACGCTGGGCAAACAACGCGGCTTTGTTTCCGCCGAAAAAGCGCGCGAATACGTCGAAGAACTGCGCCAACTGCCCGGCAGCATCCAACACGCCCTCAACCTTGAGCCGCAAATCGCCGCGTGGGCGCAAAAATTCGCCAAGAAAAACAGCGCACTGTTTTTAGGTCGAGGCATCCACTTCCCGATCGCTCTCGAAGGCGCGTTGAAGCTGAAAGAAATCACCTACATCCACGCCGAAGCCTATCCCGCAGGCGAATTGAAACATGGCCCGCTGGCATTGGTGGACGAAAACATGCCCGTCGTCGTCATCGCGCCGAACGACGGTTTGTTGGACAAAGTCAAAGCCAATATGCAGGAAGTCGGTGCACGCGGCGGCGAACTCTTCGTTTTCGCCGATTTGGACAGCAATTTCAACGCCACCGACGGCGTGCACGTCATCCGCGCCCCGCGCCACGTCGGCGTACTCTCGCCGATCGTGCACACCATCCCCGTGCAGCTCCTGTCCTACCATGCCGCCCTCGCACGCGGCACGGACGTGGACAAACCGCGCAACCTGGCGAAATCGGTTACAGTTGAATAAAGCCCGATTTGAACGGTAAAAGGTCGTCTGAAAACTTTTGAACTGCACCCCAAAAGTTGGACACATCCCCTCCAACTCACAAGGTGCAGTTTTTTATGAGCAAATATACATTACA
>NZ_CEXQBZ010000070.1:0-6355 GCF_982712965.1 Neisseria flava
CCAGTACGGCGTTGCCTCGCCTTAGCTCAAAGAGAACGATTCTCTAAGGTGCTGAAGCACCAAGTGAATCGGTTCCGCATTATCTGTACTGTCTGCGGCTTCGTCGCCTTGTCCTGATTTTTGTTAATCCACTATAACAAACAAAAAGGTCGTCTGAAACCGAAAATTGGGTTTCAGACGACCTTTTATAATCAAATAATCAGTTGCTCAACACATCCACGCCTTTGGGCGGGGTGAACTTGAATGCGCCGCGCGAGAGGTTGGGCTTGGTATTCAATCCGCCGAAGGTGATGGAGGTTTGGTTGCCGAAGCTGTCTTTCAGCTGCATGGCGGCGAGGTTGTCGCCTTTGAAGCCGATGCGGATGTATTGGTAGCCGGCGTTGTTTTTCTTGGGTGTTGCCAAGACGTAGTCGATGCCGTTGGACGAGCCGTCTTCTTTGAGGGAGTAACTGCTGTCAAGGGCGTTTTTGTTGGAAAGGATGGCGGCGGGGCTGTCGCCGATGGTTTGGTCTTGGGCGGACTTGGTCACTTGTGCCAAATCAACGTCATAGAGCCAAATGGTTTGACCGTCGCCTACGATGGTTTGTTTGTAGGGTTTGGTGTATTCCCATTTGAAGAGGCCCGGACGCAGGATTTTGAAAGTGCCGTGTGCGGTTTGGGTTTTCTTTTTGCCTTGGACGGTTTGGGTGAAGCTGCCGCTGATACCGTCGGCGTCGTTGTTGAATTTCTTGAGTGCATCCACTGCGCCTGCCTGTGCGAAACCGATGGTCGCGGTCAGGGCGGAAGCGGCGAGGAATTTGAACAGGTTGTGTTGTTTCATCATTATTTTTCCTTGTTGGAAGGGGTGTGGCGCCCAGTATCGATGTTACAAAATAACAATGCAAGCCGCTTATGGGCGGTTTACATTTTGCAAACAGTGTTTTCTGGGGGCTAATTTTTTGAAGCTGCGGGATTTTTTCCTGCGGAAAAGACAATCGGGTTTCACAATTCTTTAATGTATGCCGATTGTGTAAACTGTGGTATTTAATGGTTTTTGACGCGGAACGCGAAATTGTAAAGATTATATTCCTTATATTGTTTTTTTTAAACGCTATAATGTTTGTTTTCCGAAAAACGGCGGACTTGGGATGAAACCTGATATTTATGCTTTGCTCGAACTTGCCCTGCTTTCAGACGACCCTGATGAAAAAGGACGGCTGACGGATGAGGCGTTTGCCGCTGTTCAGAACATGGACGGGGCTGAGGCAAACGCCGCGCCGCTGGACTTCCGCCACGCGGGACGGCCGCCGAAGCCTGTTTTGGTCGCGCCGTCGCAATTGACGCCGCGCAAGATGAACACGGTCGAAGGCTATGCGGCGATGCTGCACGCGATTGCGCATATCGAGTTCAACGCCATCAATCTGGCTTTGGACGCGGCATACCGTTTCCGCACGCTGCCGTTTCAGTTTGTGCGCGACTGGGTACGGGTGGCGAAGGAAGAGGTGTACCACTTCCGCCTGATGCGCGAAAGGCTGCGCACTTTCGGCTTCGATTACGGCGATTTCGAGGCACACAACCATTTGTGGGACATGGCGTATAAAACCGCCTACGACCCGCTGTTGCGCATGGCGTTGGTGCCGCGCGTGTTGGAAGCGCGCGGGCTGGACGTTACGCCGGGGATACGCGCGAAGGTGGAACAGCGCGGCGATTCGGAAACCTGCGGCGTGTTGGACATCATTTACCGCGACGAAGTAGGCCATGTCGCCATCGGCAACCATTGGTATCAACACCTTTGCCGCGAACGCGGTTTGGAACCTGTCGCCCTGTTCCGCAGTCTGATTGCCCGTTACGACATGTTTATCTTCCGCGGCTATGTAAACATCGAAGCGCGCGAAAAGGCAGGCTTCAGCCGCTTTGAATTGGATATGCTGGAAGATTTCGAGCAGGGTTTGAAACAAGGCAAAAAGGTCGTCTGAAAACCCTGAATCCGGATTTTCAGACGACCTCTGTTGAGGAACATTATGTCGGCTCACCATCACGAACACCATCATCACGCACACGCCCACACGCATACCGCCAACAAAAAAGTATTGCGCGTGTCGTTCATCATCATCGCCGCCTTTATGCTGCTGGAGGCGTTCGGCGGCTGGCTGACCCACTCGCTCGCGCTGCTTTCCGACGCGGGGCATATGTTCAGCGACGCATTTTCCTTGGGCGTGGCGTTGTGGGCGTTCAAACTCGGCGAAAAAGAAACCACGCTGCAAAAGACCTTCGGCTACAAACGTTTCGAAATTCTCACCGCCATGTTCAACGGCTTGTCGCTGATGGTCATCGCCGTCCTGATTTTCTACGAAGCCGTCAAACGCCTGCTTTATCCGCCCGAAATCGCCACATTGGGAATGCTCGTGATCAGCGTCGTCGGGCTGCTGGTCAACATCGGCGTAGCGGTTTACATGCTGAAAAACAGCGACACCGAAGCCAATGTCAACATGCGCGGCGCGTATCTGCACGTTTTAAGCGACCTTGTCGGCTCGGTCGGCGCGATTGCCGCCGCCGTACTCATGATGGCGTTCGGCTGGAAATGGGCAGACCCGCTCGCCAGCGTGTTTGTTGCCGCGCTGGTCGGACGCAGCGGCTGGAGCCTGCTCAAACAAACGCTGCACATCCTGATGGAAGGCGCGCCCGAAAACATCCACACCGACGACCTGCTCGCCGTTATCCGCAACACCGACGGCGTCAAATCCGTCCACGACTTACACGTCTGGACGATTACCAGCAATATCAACGTATTATCCTGCCACATCGTCGTAGACGGTAGCATGACCGTTGCCGAATCCGAACAAATCGCCTACCGCATCGAACACGAGTTGTCCCACAAAAACATCGGACACTGCACCATCCAAATCGAAAGCGAACACCACCCGCATCCCGACAGCGTCTTGTGTTCCAACGAAACCGACGGCGCACACCATCACCACTAAACCCAAAGGTCGTCTGAAACCCTTTTCAGACGACCCCATCAAAAAACCAAAGGAAAACACATGATACAAGCCGTATTGTTCGACCTCGACGGCACGCTCGCCGACACCGCCCTAGACCTCGGCGGCGCACTCAACACCCTGCTCGCCCGCCACGGACTGCCCGCAAAAAGCATGGACGAAATCCGCACCCAAGCCAGCCACGGCGCGGCAGGACTGCTCAAACTCGGCGCAGGCATCACCCCCGACCATCCCGACTACACCCAATGGCGCACCGAATACCTTGACGAATACGACAGCCGCTACGCCCAAGACACCGCCCTCTTCGACGGCGTCAACGAACTCATCGCCGAACTCGACCAACGCGGCATCAAATGGGGCATCATCACCAATAAACCTATGCGCTTCACCGACAAACTCATCCCCAAACTCGGCTTCGTCATCCCGCCCGCCGTCGTCGTCAGCGGCGACACCTGCGGCGAATCCAAACCCAGCGTCAAACCCATGCTGTATGCGTGCGAACAAATCCATGCCGAGCCGCAACACACGGTTTACGTCGGCGATGCCGAACGCGACATGCAGGCCGGACGCAACGCAGGCATGAAAACCATCCTTGCTGAATGGGGCTACATCGCCCCCGAAGACCGTACCGAAACTTGGCAACCCGACTACCGCATCGCATCGCCTTTGGATTTGCTGAAACTTCTGTAAAACAAAAAAGGTCGTCTGAAAATTTTCAGACGACCTTTTCTTCATCACATTTAAATTAAAACCGGATTACAGTTTCCATTCGCTCAGTTTGGCAGCGTAGGCTTCCAAGTCTGCAATCGGACGGGTTGCCACGCCGCTTTCCATCGCTGCTTTAGCAGTAGCGGAAGCAACGCGTGGCAACAGGCGGGAGTCGAACGGGGTCGGAATCAGGTATTCCGCACCGAATTCAAATTTCTTACCGTATGCGGCAATCACTTCTTCAGTTACCTCTTCCATTGCCAAATCTGCCAAGGCGTACACGCAGGCGCGTTTCATTTCTTCATTGATGGTCGTCGCGCCGACGTCCAACGCGCCGCGGAAGATGAACGGGAAGCACAATACGTTGTTCACTTGGTTCGGGAAGTCGGAACGGCCGGTACCGATGACCACGTCCGGACGGGTTTCTTTTGCCAACGGCGGCAGGATTTCCGGATTCGGGTTTGCCATGGCGAACACGATAGGCTTGGCGTTCATGGTGTTCAGCATTTCAGGCGTCAGCAGGTTCGCGCCGGAGAGGCCCAAGAAGATGTCTTTGCCTTTGACGGCATCGGCAAGCACGCGTTGACCGTTATCTTCAATGGCGTAGAACTGTTTGGACTCGTCCATACGGTCTTTGTCTTCGCGGTTTTTGTAAATCACGCCTTTGGAGTCGCAAACGGTAACGTTTTCGCGTTTCAAACCCAAATCGAGCAGTTGGTTCAAGCAGGCAATCGCAGCCGCACCCGCGCCGGAGCAAACCAAGGTCGCTTCTTCGATTTTACGGCCGGTATAGCGCAGGGCATTCAATACGGCAGCAGCGGTGATGATGGCGGTACCGTGTTGGTCGTCGTGGAATACCGGGATTTTGCAGCGTTTGCGCAATTCGCGTTCGATGTAGAAGCATTCAGGCGCTTTAATGTCTTCGAGGTTGATGCCGCCGAAGGTCGGCTCCAACGCAGCGATGATGTCCACCAGTTTTTGCGGGTCTTTTTCATCGATTTCGATGTCGAATACGTCCACACCGGCGAATTTTTTGAACAATACGCCTTTGCCTTCCATCACAGGTTTGCCTGCCAATGCGCCGATGTTGCCCAAGCCCAAAACGGCGGTACCGTTGGAAATCACGGCAACCAAGTTGCCTTTGGCGGTGTATTTGTACGCATTTTGCGGATCGGCATGGATTTCCATACAAGGAGCCGCGACGCCCGGCGAGTACGCCAAAGCCAAGTCTTTGGACGTGGCCAGCGATTTGGTGGGGGTAACGGAGACTTTACCCGGCACGGGGAATTCGTGAAATTTCAGTGCGGCTTCTTTCAATGAGTTTTCCATTTTTCGATCCTGTTGCGAGAGAGATGTTGAGACGAGGTCGTCTGAAACGTTGGTTTCGGGACGTTTGCCGCTACAAAATCATTTATTAATAAATAAACCTATTTTGTAACGGGCTGTAATTCTATCATGTTCCCAATACGGCGCATACCGCTATTTTCTATCTGAAACAGCTAATTTTGAGGCAAAACATATACTTTCAGACAACCTTCATTCGGTTTTAAATATCCATGCCAAAACTGCGCGCCAACGCATGTTCGATATCTGCCCTTACCTCTTCCAAACTCCGGTTGCTGTCAATGATTGCATAGCGTTCGGGATGCGCGGCGGCGCGTTCGAGATAAACAGCACGCACTCGGGTGAAAAAATCCGCCTTCTCCTGCTCGAAACGGTCTTTCTCGCGCGTCTGTCCGATACGCGCCATCGACACTTCCAGCGGCACATCCAGCAGCAAAGTCAAATCAGGACCAAACCCGCCCTGCACCCAATTTTCCAGCGTTTCAATATCCTGAAGGGGCACGCCGCGCCCACCACCCTGATACGCGAAAGTCGCATCGGTAAAACGGTCGGAAACGACATGAATGCCGTCCGCCAGCGCAGGCAGGATAACGTCTTCAAGATGTTGCTGGCGCGCGGCAAACATCATCAACGTCTCCGCGCGCAATCCCGCCTTGGTTTCAGGGTTCAACAAAATTTCGCGCAAAGCCTCGCCGACAGGCGTACCGCCCGGCTCGCGGGTAAACAATACAGGAAGGTCGCGGGATTCGAACCATTGGCGGATAACGGCAAGATTGGTCGATTTGCCCGCGCCGTCTATGCCGTCCAGAGTGATGAATTTGGGTTTCATAAGGTCAATTTGATTGAGAGAACGGATGTTCAAAAGGTCATCTGAAAAGACGGATTATAAATGCTTTCAGACGACCTTGCCTTTCAATGCGGCGTTTCCCGCATACCGTTCCGACATTTCCGGGTTTTCAAATCAATCTGATGTCAAAACCCCGCAAACCTTGAATACCGCCTTCAGATGACCTTTTATCTTTTTAATCAACCGACCAAGCCTTTCACTTTGCAAAAAAACAACAAAAAATAATACAAAATTTACAAAAAACACAGGAACTTATAAAATATAAAACAATAACAGTTGCAACAATAATCACAAATCATAATAATGTCATATATACCGTTCAGGCGTAAAAGCCTGCTGTATAAGCGTTACACAGAAAATATTACGGAGACTGTGTCAATACACATCTAAACTCACATACAGAGACCTTTGCAAAAAAGCCCTTTCCCCGACAGCCGAAACCCAAACACAGGTTTTCGGCTGTTTCTGCCACTAATTG
>NZ_CEXQBZ010000071.1:0-6148 GCF_982712965.1 Neisseria flava
TGCCTCGCCTTGCCGTACTATTTGTACTGTCTGCGGCTTCGTCGCCTTGTCCTGATTTAAATTTAATCCACTATAATGCTGTTTTCGCTATAAAATACCGCCTTTCCCATTTTTCCGCCCGTCCATTACCATCATGATTGAAATCAAGAATCTCACCCTGCAACGCGGTTTGAAAGTCCTGCTCGACAAAGCCAACGCCACCGTCAATCCCGGTCAGCGCGTCGGTTTAATCGGTAAAAACGGTACGGGCAAATCCAGCCTGTTTGCCTTAATCAAGGGTGAAATCATGCAAGATGGCGGCGATGTCTCGATTCCGAAAAATTGGCGGATTGCTTCCGTTTCCCAAGAAACGCCCGACTTGGACATCTCCGCGTTGGACTACGTTTTGCAGGGTGATGCCGAGTTGCAGGCTTTTCAGACGACCTTGGCGCAGGCGGAAGCGCAAAATGACGGCATGAAACAGGCGGAGTATCATGCTAAATTGGAAGAAATCGACGCTTATACCGCGCCGGCTCGTGCGGCGAAATTGTTGGACGGGCTGGGTTTTTCGCAAGAGGAACACAGCCTTCCCGTCAAATCCTTTTCCGGCGGCTGGCGTATGCGTCTGAATCTTGCGCAAGCCCTGATTTGCCGCGCCGATTTGCTCTTGCTTGACGAACCGACCAACCACTTGGATTTGGAAACTGTCTTGTGGCTGGAAAACCATCTTGCTTCTTTACCCTGCACGCAAATCATCATTTCCCACGACCGTGATTTTCTCAATGCGGCCACCACCCAAACCATTGAATTGTCGCAGCAAAAACTCACGCAATACGGCGGCAATTACGATTTTTACCAAACCGAACGCGCACAACGTCTGGCGCAGCAACAAGCTGCCTATGTCAAACAGCAGGCGCAAATCAAACATCTGCAATCGTTTATCGACCGCTTCAAAGCCAAAGCCACCAAAGCCGTTCAAGCGCAAAGCCGCATGAAGGCTTTGGCAAAGCTAGAACGCGTTGCGCCCGCGCATCTGGACAGCGAGTTTTCCTTTGAGTTTTACAATCCCGACCATCTACCTAATCCCTTACTGAAGCTGGAGCACGCTGATTTGGGTTACGAAGGCAAAACCGTCCTGCACGACATTACCCTGTCGCTGGAGAGCGGCGCACGTTACGGGCTATTGGGTGTCAACGGCAGCGGTAAATCTACGTTTATCAAAGCCTTGGCGGGCAAAATCGATTTGCTCTCCGGCAGCATCGTCCGTTCCGAAAAACTCAATATCGGCTATTTTGCCCAACACCAACTCGATACCATCCGCGCCGACCAAAGCCCTGTTTGGCATATTCAGCAGCTCTCTCCCGAAGTGCGCGAACAAGAAATCCGAAATTTTCTCGGCGGCTTCAATTTTGTCGGCGACATGGCATTGCAAAAAACCGAACCCTTTTCTGGCGGAGAAAAAGCCCGCCTCGCCCTTGCCATGATCATCTGGCAAAAGCCGAACCTGTTGCTGCTTGACGAACCGACCAACCATCTGGACTTGGATATGCGCCATGCCTTAACGCTCGCGTTGCAAAGTTTTCAAGGCGCATTAATCGTCGTGTCGCATGACCGCAGCCTACTCGAAGCGACTACCGACAGCTTCCTCCTGATCGACAAAGGTCGTCTGGAAAACTTTGACGGCGATTTAAACGATTATCGTCAATGGCGGTTGGCGCAGGAAAACGCCACAGCCGCACCTGCCGCTTCCGTACAAAGCCAAAACCGCAAAGATACCAAGCGTATCGAAGCGCAAATCCGTCAAGAAAAAGCCCGACGCGGCAAGCCGATACAACAGAAAATCGACAAAGCCGAAAAAGAAATGGCGCAGCTTTCTGAAATTCAAACGGCATGTGAAGCATTTTTGGCACAAGAAGAAGCCTATTCGGACGAAAATAAAACAAAATTACAACAAACGCTCACACAGTTAACAGAAATTAAAGTAAAATTAACACAAATAGAAGAAAACTGGCTTTTGTGGCAAGAAGAGCTGGAGCAAATCCTGACGGAAATCGACGAAGAATTTACACAACTATAAATATCCCGTTGCCCGAGTTTCCGTATCTGCCTTCAGAAGCTGATAAAAATATAGTTTGGCATAGTGATTTAATATTGCCGGACTGCATAAAAACAAAAATAGGTCGACTGAAAACTCAAACTACGGAAAACATATGCGTTCACGAATCAAGCAAGGAGCACTCATCGTTGCATCCTCCCTCATTTTGGGCTTATCCCTTCACACTGCAGCAGCCGTCTTCAGTTGCCATTCAGGCAATAGTAAAACCTATACATCCGAACCTTCGGGAAACTGCACAGGTGCAGACCTGCCCAAAATCAGCAGCCATCAAGGTGGCGCATACCGTCTGAAAATCAACAAATTAAGCAGCGATACCGAAGAAAAAGCAGCCAGACCCAAAAAGACGCGTTCAAAAGAAAAATCGCGGGAAAAAGCGCAAGAGCAAGATGCAAAGAGCAAAAACGCCAAATCACGCGCCAAAAAATCGGATAAAGCCGCACAAACGTCGTCTGAAAACGAGTGAAGCAGTTTTCACTAAAACGAATAAGACGGTTTGCACAGTTTCAGCTTTAAAAGCCAGCCGTCCTATTTGAGAGAATAAGCCAGGATTGTTATACTATTACATTTGAATACAATATTTATCGAACAATTACTTATTTCACATTACGACATTACCATGAAACAATCACTCTACGCATTGGCAGCTTCATTATTGATGCTTCCCGCCGTATCCGGCGCACAAGCCTCCCCCAAGATCTATACCTGTACAGTCAACGGCGAAGTTGTCTATACTTCCCGCCCATCGGGAAATTGCCATTCGGCAGATTTACCGACCATAGGCAAATACAGCAGCTCGCGCTACGACGCTCCTGCTTTTGAAATGTCGGAACCTGCTGCTGAAGCTCCGTCGAAACGAGCCGGTAACGCAAAACCCGCCCCTAAAAATCCCGCTAAGGCAAATCCCGCGCCTGCGCCCATTCGTCCTGCTCCTGAAGTTGCTGCAACGCCTGCGCCCAAGTCTTCCGGCAGCACTAGCCGCCGTTCGATTTTGGAAACAGAGTTGAGCAATGAGCGTAAAGCATTGGGCGAAGCGCAAAAATCTCTGGCGCAAGCCCGTGTAGCTAAAGGCGGTCATGTCAACCAACAGGAAATCACCAGTCTGCAAAGTGCGGTACTCGACCGCCAGCAAAACATCCAAGCCCTGCAAAGGGAATTGGGGCGAATGTGATAATTTAGATAACCGGGTAGAAATTTTAATTAAATACCAGAAGGACATCACCCTTGTCCTAAATGAAGTTCTATAAAATCAATCCATGAACACAAAAGGTCGTCTGAAAACCTGATTTCACAGGTTTCAGACGACCTTTTCGATTTTTTTGCTTATTTAAGGATAAGCAATATAAGCGTAAGCCGAGTGGTTGTGTATCGACTCGAAGTTTTCGCTTTCGACGATGAAGCTTTCGATGCGTCCGTCGGCAATCAACGCGGTTGCTACGTCGCGCACCATGTCTTCCACGAATTTCGGGTTCTCATAGGCTTTTTCGGTAACGTATTTTTCATCGGGGCGTTTGAGCAGCCCGTAAAGCTGGCAGCTTGCCTGCGCTTCCACGCAGTCGATGATTTCCTCGATACCGACTTCGGCGTTGGCGGTCAGGCTGACGGTAACGTGCGAGCGTTGGTTGTGCGCGCCGTATTGCGAGATTTCTTTGGAACACGGACACAACGAGGTTACGGGAACCATCACTTTCAAATTATGGCTGTATGCGCCGTTTTTGATTTCGCCCGTCAGGGTAACGTCGTAGTCGAGCAGGGATTGGATGCCGGAAACAGGGGCGGATTTTTTGCGGAAGAAGGGGAAGGAAACGCTGATTTTGCCGGAATGGGAGTCTAAAAGCGCAACCATTTCGGCAGTCAGTTTGTGCAGCCTGTCGAAATCCAAAGCCTCGGTTTGTTGTTCCATCAACGCCACGAAGCGCGACATATGCGTGCCTTTTTGGTCGGCGGGCAGGAAAACCGTCATGGTCAGGCGGGCGACAGTGGATTGGCTGCCTTCGGCAGTATTTAAAGTAATCGGGAAGCGGAGGTCTTTGATACCGACCTGGTTAATCGGCAGATTGCGTAAATCGCGGCTGGATTGCACGTCTGCAATGGCGTTCATGCGTTGTTTGTCCTTAATTGTCGGATTGCTGGGATGTGTGTCGTTTTGAAACGGATTCATACCGTCCGTTTTGCAAATGCGAGATTATATCACTTGCAAACCGTGTCCGCATTGATTGTTTCTATTTTTCGGATAGTGATAGAATCCTGAATTATTCACATCTTTACAAGGTCGAACCGAGATGAAATTCGCCACCAAAGCCATCCATTCCAGCTACGATTGCGACGAACACAACCGCGCGCTGATGCCGCCGATTTATCAGAACAGTATGTTCGCGCTGCACGAAATCGGTGAGCAGATTCCCTACCGCTATTCGCGCCTGAGCAATCCGACCCGTCAGGTTTTGGAAGACACGGTTGCCGATTTGGAGCGCGGGGCGGCGGGTTTTGCCTTTTCCAGCGGTATGGCGGGCATCGATGCTGTGTGGCGCACATTCCTGCGTCCGGGCGATACCATTGTTGCCGTCGCCGATATTTACGGCGGCGCGTATGACTTGCTGGTTGACGTATATAAAGAGTGGGGCGTAAACGTTATCTTTGCCGATTTGGGCAACACCGACCGCTTGGACGAACTGCTTGCCGCGCACAATGTGAAACTGGTTTGGCTGGAAACCCCGTCCAATCCGCTTTTGCGGCTGGTAGACATCAAAGCGCTTGCCGCCAAAGCCCACGCCGCCGGCGCATTAGTCGGTATCGACAACACCTTCGCCACGCCGCATCTGCAACAACCTTTGGAAATGGGTTGCGACATCGTGTTCCACTCCGCCACCAAATACCTTTGCGGACACTCCGACGTATTGATGGGCATCGTCGCGGTTAAAACCAAGGAACTGGCGAAACCGCTGCACGACATGATGGTGCATACCGGCGCGATTGCCGGCCCGATGGACTGCTGGCTGGTGTTGCGCGGCATCAAAACGCTCGCCTTGCGCATGGAAGCACACTGCAAAAACGCACTCGACATTGCCCGCCGCCTTGAAGCCCATCCCGCCATAGAAAAAGTGTTTTATCCCGGCCTGCCGTCGCACGAACATTACGAACTGGCGAAAACCCAAATGCCCAAAGGCATAGGCGGCGTGGTAACGGTTTACCTCAAAAACGACACGCGCGAAGCGGCAAACAGCGTGATTAAAAACATGAAACTGGTCAAAATGGCATCCAGCCTCGGCGGTGTCGAAAGTCTGGTCAACCATTGCTATTCCCAGTCCCACAGCGGCGTGCCGCATGATGTGAAAATGGAAATGGGCATCAAAGTCGGCCTGCTGCGTTTCTCCATCGGTATCGAAGACGCAGATGATATTTGGAACGATATTTCCAAAGCTTTGGATACGACGCTGTAAGATAAAGAGGTCGTCTGAAAAGTGCGTAGCGGGTTTTGCTAAAGCGGTTTCAGACGACCTTTTAGCTGACCCCACGTTAGAAAGGTAAAATCATGAAAACCCTGATCCCCACCCTTATGACCGCAATCATTCTGACCGCCTGTACTTCGCCTGCTGAAAAACCGCAGCAGTCCCAACCTGTCACGTCGTCTGAAAAACCATCCGAACCGCGTCAAGCGTCAACGTCGGCTTTGGCGGCGAAATGGTTTGTGGTTTCTTTCGACAAATTCACCGAAAAAGATTTGGCGGGCAGAACGGCTTTTTTGGATTTGAGCAAAATGCCCAAGGCGCATGGCAAGATGGGTTGTAATCATTTAATGCTTCAAGCAAAAGAAGTCGGTTCGGGCAAAATCAATTTCGGTCCGATTGCGACGTCGATGATGTTGTGTGAAGACATGAAGCTGGAAGAGGCTTTCTTGAACATGAGAAGCGTGTGGAACTATCGTTTCGACGGCGCTGATTTGATTTTGGAGCAAAACGGCAAAACCATGCGCCTGCGCCGTCAGCCGTAAATTTTGAGTTTTATAGTGGATTAACTTTAAACCAGTACGGCGTTGCCTCGCCTTAGCTCAAAGAG
>NZ_CEXQBZ010000072.1:0-6057 GCF_982712965.1 Neisseria flava
AAAAAACGTCCAGTTCCGGAAGGGAGTGGGCGTTTTTGTTTGTCGAACCGATCTTGTTACCGTCGCTCAGAGTGGGAATAGGACAATGTACCGTTTCGGCAATTCCTGCAATATTATGAAATTGTACTCGTATGAATGGTAACAACTTGTTTGATGAGATCTTTGCAAAATTTCCCCAAATCCTCTAAATTCCCACCAAGACATTTATGGGATTTGGGGAAATTTTGCAAAGATCTCAGCTTGTCTGTATTCCGTCAATCAAAAAGGTCGTCTGAAAACCTTATTTTAGGATTTTCCGACGACCTTTGTTTACTTTAAAGAATTAAGCAATCAGCCAGCCATTTGTTTTGCCTGAACCGCTGTCAGGGCGATGGTGAAGACGATGTCTTCTACCAATGCGCCGCGGGAAAGGTCGTTGACCGGTTTGCGCAAACCTTGCAACAGCGGGCCGACGCTCAGGACGTTGGCGCTGCGTTGTACGGCTTTGTAAGTACAGTTGCCGGTGTTGAGGTTCGGGAAAATCAAGACGCTTGCCTGACCGGCGACGGTGCTTTCAGGGGCTTTGCTTTTGCCGACTGAAGGCACAGTAGCCGCATCGTATTGCAGCGGGCCGTCGATTTCCAAATCCGGGCGTTTTTCTTTCGCCAGTTTGGTCGCTTCAATCACGGCATCGACATCAGGGCCGCTGCCTGAGTTGATGGTAGAGTAAGAAATCATGGCAACTTTTGGCGGAATACCGAAGGCTTTGGCGGTATCGGCGGATTGGATGGCGATATCGGCAAGCTGTTCGGGCGTCGGATTCGGGTTAACCGCGCAGTCGCCGAAGACGAGGACTTGGTTGGGCAGCAGCATGAAGAATACGCTGGATACGAGGCTGGCGCCCGGTGCGGTTTTAATCAGCTGCAAGGCGGGGCGGATGGTGTTGGCAGTCGTATGAACGGCGCCGGATACCAAGCCGTCCACGTCGTTTTGCGCCATCATCATGGTGCCGAGGACAACGGTGTCTTGCAGTTGTTTACGGGCTTCTTCAGGGGTCAGACCTTTGGATTTGCGCAATTCGCACATCGGCTCGACGTATTGTTCGATCAATGTAGCGGGATCGACGATTTCCAAAGAGTCAGGCAGGTTGATGCCGCGTTCTTTGGCAACGGCTTCAACTTCTTGGCGTTTGGCAAGCAAGACGCAGCGGGCAATTCCTTTTTCGTGGCAGATGGCGGCTGCGGCGACGGTACGCGGTTCTGCACCTTCAGGCAGGACGATGCGCATATCGGCTTTGCGGGCAAAATCAATCAGGTTGTAACGGAATTGGGCGGGAGAAAGGCGGGAGGCTTCGCGTTTTGCCAACGCAGATACGTCTTTGAGCGCGCTGCTTGAGCCGTAGAATGTCAGTCCGGTCAGGCGGGCGACTTCTTCGCCTACGGATGCTGCCGCGCCTTCAATAATGAAGCCTTCCAAAAGACCCGGTGCGTTGGTATAAAGCTGTTTGGCAAGGTTGATTCGGTGTGCCACTTCGGCTGCGTCAGCACTATCAGATTGCAATGCCAAGACTACGCCTGCATCCAAAGACAATGCCAGCTCGACGTTTTTGCCGGACAGGAAGAGTTTGTCCGCTTCGGGGGCGATACCTTCGATAACAAGATTGTCGGTATTGAGTGCGACGGCTTTGCCGACCACAGCGTCAAACCAGTCGTCGCTTTTGCCTTGTGCCAACAGAGTTTCGGCGGATGCGTCGAGCGGTTGGAAAACTTGCGCGCCCAAAGCTTGGGCAAAGGCTTTGCTTGCTGCTGCCACGTCCAAACCGGCGGATACCGGAGCGACCAATAATTTAGCCATGATATGTGTCCTTTCTATATGGAGGTTGTCCGTCTTGGAGGTTGTCCGTCGCCGCCATGATGCAGACGTAACGGCAATGGCTTAATACTAACAAACAAACTGCGTTTCCAACAAGGTTAAATGTTAATAGATTCAGCGAAAATGCAATGGATTTTTAAGGGGCTGATACTGTCTGTGCGAAATATAGAAAAGGTCGTCTGAAAAAAAACTTTGATGGAGTTTCAGACGACCTTTTTTGATCGGTTCGGGTGGTTGGTTGTCAGCCTTTGAACACGGGGACGAGTTCGAGCTGGCTCAATACCTGCGCGGCGATGTTGATGACGCCGAAGAGGAAAACCCAAACCATCAGCCCGAATCCGCCGTAAATCTTGTAGTTTTTTCCTGTGCCGAATTTTTGGCGCGAACGGTAGAGCAGCATGGCGGGGATGATGCCGGTCCAAATGGTTGCCGCCAGACCGACGTAGCCGATGGCGGTAACGAAGCCTGTCGGGAACAGCAGGCAGGAAATCAGGGGCGGCAGGAAGGTGAGGGCGGCGGTTTTGGTGCGGCCGGACACGCTGTCGTTCCATTTGAAGATGTCGGCGATGTAGTCAAACAGACCGAGCGTTACGCCGAGGAAGGAGGTGGCAATCGCCATGTAGGAGAAGAGGGTCAATACTTTGTCCATGCTACCGGTTTGGGCGAATTTGGACAGTGTTTCGATGAGGACGGAGACTTGTCCTTCGGCGGCAATCACGGGGGCAAACTCGCTGCGCGGCAAGTTGCCTTGGATGGCGATTTGCCATAAGACGTAAATCACGAGTGCAATCAGTGTACCCGCCCAGATGGATTTCGCCACTTTGGGCGCATCGCCTTTAAAGTATTTGAGCAGGCTGGAGACGTTGCCGTGAAAGCCGAAGGAAGCGAGGCAGACGGGCAGAGCGGTGGCGACGTAAATCCAGTAGCTGGTGCCTGCGGGGGCTTGGGTGTCGAAAAGGACGGGCAGTTTGGCATCGGCAATCAGCCCGCCGGTCGCCCAGATGAAAGTCAGCACCATGCCACCGATGAGGACGCTGGTGAAGCGGTCGACCAGTCGTGCCGACGCCCACACGCAAAACGCGAGGATGCCGAAGAAGACGAGTTGTCCGACGGTGAGCGAAATTTCGCTTCCTACCGCGCTGCCCAGCCCTTTGGCGGTCAAGTCGCCGCCGACGAAGATGTAGGCGTAGGTGAGCAGGTATAAGACGAAGGCGACGGCAACGCCGTTGATGGCGTTCCAAGTCGGTCCGAGCAGGTCTTTGACCATGGTGTCGAAGCTGGCGCCGTGCGGATAGTGGGTGTTGACTTCCAATATCATCAGACCGCTGGAGAGCATGGAAAACCAAGTGTAGAGCAACACAATCAGCGAGCCTGTAAACCAGACACCGGAAGTGGCGGTCGGGTTGGCGAGCATACCTGCGCCGATAACCGTACCGGCGATAATCATGGCGCCGCCGAAAAGCGACGGGGTTTTGACGGACATGGAATTCTCCTCGGAAAAAAAACAGTCCGCCATTATGCCGTAAAGTGTAAGGATTGGTAAGGAGGTCGTCTGAAAATTACGGAGAATGGCAGACAGTAGGGAACTTTTTGGGTGGGGCAGCGATGTGTGGATGAGAACGATTTAATTTTTTGAAAGATTACGAAGTCATTTTTGAAAACAACCGCAAATGGCAGGAAACGAAGAGGCAACAATGCCCCGATTACTTCAAAGACCTCGCCGACGGACAAAATCCCGAATATCTCTACATCGGCTGCTCCGACAGCCGCGTCGCGGCGGAAGAGTTGATGGGGTTTGAACCGGGTGACGTGTTTGTACACCGCAACGTTGCCAACCTTGTTCACGGTTTAGACATAAATGTCGCTTCCGCCATCGAATACGCCGTCTCGCATCTGAAAGTCAAACACATCATCATCTGCGGCCACTACAACTGCGGCGGCATCAAAGCGGCGATGCTGCCCGAAGATTTGGGCGCGATGAATCCGTGGCTGCGCAACATCCGCGACATGTACCGCCTGCATCAGGAAGAACTGTACGCAATCGAAGACGAGCACCTGCGCTATGACCGCCTGGTCGAATTGAACGTTCAGGAACAGTGCCTCAACGTCATCAAAATGGCGTGCGTGCAGGAACGATACCTGCTCGACGGCTACCCGATTGTTCACGGCTGGGTCTTCGACCTGCGTACCGGCCGCCTTATCGATTTGAACATCGACTTCAAAAACATCCTCGCCGACATTCAGAAAATCTACGACCTCACCGATTCCGAATGGGTGGTCAACGCGCGTAAGAAAGGGGTTGATGGCTCGGAGGTCGTCTGAAAATGCAGTTTGGACAAGCATCCTGATTTTTCAGACGACCTTAATTTGCCCCAAACCTATCAAATACAAAAACACACACACATCAGGAGTACCCCTCACCATGAAACCCCATCAGAAAAAACAAGCTTTGGGCAGCCTGTTTAAGTCCAATTTCGCTTCCGGACTGGTTGTCTTCCTCGTCGCCCTGCCGTTGTGCCTCGGCATCGCGCTCGCTTCCGGTGCACCGCCGTTGTCCGGTGTGTTGGCGGGCATCGTCGGCGGCATCGTCATCGGTTCCCTCAGCACTTCGCACATCAGCGTTTCCGGCCCCGCCGCGGGCTTGGCGGCGATTATCCTTGCCGCGATTACCGAACTCGGTTCGTTCGAGTTGTTTCTGTGTGCGGGCTTAATCGCCGGCGCCATCCAGCTTTTGCTCGGCTTCATCCGCGCCGGCAGCCTTGCCGAATACATCCCCGTGTCCGTTATCGAAGGTATGTTGGCGGGCATCGGCGTGATTATCATCATGAAACAGATTCCGTTTGCCTTGGGCAGCAACGGCAGCCTCGCCGACCCTGCCGCCCTGTTTGCCGACATCCACACAGGCTCCCTTTTGGTAGCGGGCGTGTCGATGGCGATCCTAATCGTATGGGACAAAATCCCCGCGTTGAAAAACATCAAAATCCTGCCCGCCGCGCTGGTTGCCGTGGGCGCGGGGATACTGATGAACCAATGGTTCGTCGCCAGCGGCAGCAGCCTTGCCATTCCCGCCGGACAACTCGTCCAACTGCCCGTTCCCGATACATGGCGCGAAGCCGCAGGTATGCTCACGCTCCCCAACTTTTCAGGTTTCGGCAACAGCTACGTCTGGATGACCGGCATCACCATCGCCATCGTTGCCTCGATTGAAACCCTGCTTTGCATCGAAGCCGCCGACCGCCTCGACACCCGCCGCCGCATCACCGACACTAACCGCGAATTGCGTGCGCAGGGCGCAGGCAACATCGTCAGTTCGCTTATCGGCGGCCTGCCCATCACCTCCGTCGTCGTGCGCTCGTCCGCCAACGCCAATGCAGGCGCGACGCACAAACTGTCTGCCGTTATTCACGGCGTTTTGTTGCTGGTGTGCGTTTTGGCGATTCCCTTTATCCTCAACATGATACCCCTGTCCACCCTCGCCGCCGTCGTCGCGCTCGACCTGCTCAAAGGCGTCGGCATCGGGATCGCCATCAGCATCATCTTCATCCTTCAGGGTAACATGAAACGCGCCTACTACTCAGCCGCGAAGAACTCGCCGAAGCCGACGAAATCAGCTTAGAGCTGGCGGAAGAAGTCTCGTTCCTGAATAAAGCCGCCATCAAGAAAACCCTGAAAAACATCCGTCCGGGTTCGAAAGTAACCATCAACGCCGAACGCTCGTCCTACATCGCCGGCGACGTATTGGAACTGATTGAAGACTTCGCCAACGTCTTCGCCAAAGAAAACGACATAGACGTCGTACTCAAAGGCTTCAAATCCGACTACGACCACGAAGGCCGCGACCACCACAGCCATGTGCGGGTGGGACACAGTGCGAGTATTTAGAAGTCGGGTTGGAATGAGTAGGAAGAAAAGAAAGAGGCCGTCTGAAAACCCTGTTTTGGGCTTTTCAGACGGCCTCTTTAGCAGATGCAAATGGAAAATACCTGCTTCGTCATTCCCGCGCAGGCGGGAATCTAGGTTTTGGAAGTTATGGAAATCTTTAAAAATTGCAGCGGCCTTTCAGAGTCTGGATTCCCGCCTGCGCGGGAATGACGGTGGCTGATGAATCGGCTGTTTCGTCCGACAGAAAAGAAACATAATGAAATATTTAAGAAACAGTAACGGCAGTATTCGGTAATCTACCCCCTCTCCCGTCTGGCGGGAGAG
>NZ_CEXQBZ010000073.1:0-6047 GCF_982712965.1 Neisseria flava
ATCTGCGAACCGTTTTGTCTGATTACGCCCGATTTGACGATGCGTTACTGTCCTATTTTGATTTTAATTGACTATAAATCAGGACAAGGCGACGAAGCCGCAGACAGTACAAGTAGTACGGCAAGGCGAGGCAACGCCGTACTGGTTTAAAGTTAATCCACTATAAAAATGGACATCGTCTTATCCCCCGCGAAATAGAAAAACGATTCTTAGTATTTTAAGAAGGATGTAAGGGGGAAGACAATTTTAAAATTTCAAAATTCTAGCCTGTTCTGAAATGATGAGCTATGCCTTTCTATTTGAATTGACTATAAAAAATGTCGTATTGTTGTAAAAAGTCTAAACTCTAATGAATAATAATTCCTATCAAGATGAAAAGCATTGTTTAAATATCGAAAGTTCATTATGATTGCGCACACTGTTCCATTCCACGGGTCTGCTGTTTTTGGTTTTGAGTCTCTTATTTTTGTAAAACGATAGGCCTAAATTTGATTCTTTGATTAAAGAGGAGTTCGTATGAAAAAAGCCATTATTGCCCTGACTGTCGCGGCCTTGCCTTTTGCAGCATCAGCCGAAGTTGTTCTTTATGGACAAGTTAAAAGCACCATCACCTCCGGACAGGTGAAAATCAAAGGTAACGAAGGTACGGAAAAAAGCGCGACCGCGACCCGTATCAACGACAATACTTCACGCATCGGCTTCAAAGGCAGCGAAAAACTTTCAGACGACCTCAAAGCCATCTGGCAAGTTGAACAGCGCACTTCCATTTTGGGCGAATCCAACAGCCAGCGTTTCGGCAACCGCGATTCCTTCATCGGCTTGGAAGGCAAGTTCGGTAAGGTCCGCGTCGGCAATATGAACAATATGCTCAACGAGATGGATACCATCGACCCGTGGTTGTACAAAACCAACGCGATGGGTTTGGGCATCAACACCCGCACCGGTGTGCGCACCACATCCGTACGTTACGACAGCCCTTCGTTTGGCGGGTTCAAGTTTAGTGCGTCCTACGCGCCGCGCGACAACCGCAATCCGGACGACAAATATAAACATGAACAACCCAGCAAGGCGCAATATACCGCCGGTTTGACTTATGAAAACAGCGGTTTCACCACCAATCTTGCCTACGGCCATTACAAAGGCGCGTACACCGACAAGAACGGTAAAACCAAAGCCGCGCAAATCGCTAAAATCGAGAGTTACTACGACAAAAACAACCTGTTTGTCGGCGTAGGTGCTCAATACGCTAAAGGTCATGAAAGCGCAAATAAATATCTGGGTTACTTTACCGATGATTTCAATACGTACAAACGCGCTGACATTACTGCCGATGCCGGTAAAAATGAAGCCGTCAAAGTTGCTGATGCAGCCGTTACCGTGGGTTATACCTTCGGCAACCTGACCCCGCGCCTCACTTACGCTCACGGCTGGGCGGCAAAAAGCGTGAACAGCGGCGAGAAATTGGTTGATAAATTCGATCAAGTAGTAGTTGGTGCCAACTACAAATTCAGCAAACGTACTTCTATGCTTGCTCATGCCGGTTATATGAAACTGGGCAGCAAAACCCGCCTGACTCCGACCCAAACAGGGTCTGTTGAGCAAAAAGCCGTTTCTTTGGGCATGGTTCATAAATTCTGATGAAACCGTAAGGATAATCAGAAAATATAAAAGGTCGTCTGAAACCTGATTTGGGGTTTCAGACGACCTTTTCTTTTTGTTTGGAGAGTATTTTACATCTGCACCAAGCCGTTGACGGTGATGCTGATTTCTTCTGAGCCGGGAGAGGGAGCTTGGATAGCGTTGTTTTCGTCGCTTGCCGAACTTCTAACAATAGCGGATTCGGCACTCATCATTTTGGTGCGGGCGAAACCTAAACGGTCGTCGATGGAGCGGTTGCCGATGTGGCCTAAATTGAGTTTGACGATTTTGTAGTTGGAAAAGCCGAGCGTTTTCGCCAAATCTTGCGCGCGGTCTTTGAAGCGCAGGATGGCGGCTTTGCTGACTTGATCGACGGCGGCTTCGCGTTTTTCTTTGGAGATGCTGAAGCCGATGTGGTCGAGAGTTGCAGATTGCAGCGTCTCGTCAGTCAGGCGGTTGATGGCGTCAAAGTCTTTGCTTTCGACTTTGAACGAGGCAACTTCTTCCCAGCCTGTTTGGATGCGTTTGCCGTTGTTGTTGTATTCATGGCGAGGGCTGGCTCTGCGGCTGAGGAGTTCGGCTTGGAGTTTGTTGTTTTGTACTGCTTTATTGAAGTCGTTGAATTTTTTCTGAAACGCTTTGTTCACCGTAGCGCGGTCTTTGCCTTCGGCATTGATGCTGAAATGGGCGGTCATGGTGTCGCGGGTTATTTCGAGATTGGCGGACTCGGCAAACTCGACCATGTTGTAGTGAAGGGTGTCGGTTTCGGCAGAGACGGGCAGGGCGGTTGCGAGCACGAGGGCGGCAAGAATCGGGCGTAACATGGATTTTCCTTTGGGTATCGGGTGTGGAAACGGATGATATTGGATAATTTGTGTCAGGTCGTCTGAAAGCGCGGCTTCAACAAAGTTGAAAAAGTTCTGACTTTGCTGCAACAGGTTTTCAGACGACCTTTGACGGTTAGCCGAAAAAGCCCATTTTGACTTGGATGAGTTTTTCGAGTTCGGGCAGGACGCGGCGGCGGGAGACGAAGAAGATGATGTGGTCGCCGTCTTGGACAATGGTGTCGGTGTGGTGCCCCATGATGACTTCGCCTGTTTCGGCACGGACGATGGCGGCGATGTAGCAGTCGCCCGGCCATTTGATGCCGCTGATGCGCCTGCCGACGATGGCGGAAGTGTTTTTGTCGCCATGGACGACAACTTCAATGGCTTCGGCAGTGCCGCGTCTGAGGGGGTGGACGGCAACGATGTCGCCTCGACGGATATGGGCGAGGATGGAGCCGATGGTGATGAGGTGCGGCGAGACGACGATGTCGATTTTGTTGCCTTCGAGCAAATCGACGTAGCTGGAGCGGTTGACGATGGTTACAACGCGTTTGGCACCAAGGTTTTTCGCCAACAGGCTGGACATGATGTTGTTTTCGTCGTCGTTGGTCAGGGCGCAGAAGACGTCGATTTCGTCGATGTATTCTTCGTCCAGCAGCGTTTCGTCGGTGGCGCTGCCTTGCAGGACGAGGGTGTTGTCGAGGTTTTCGGCGAGCCATTCGGCGCGGCGGGGGTTGTATTCGACGATTTTGATGTCGTATTTGGATTCGAGCTGCTTGGCAAGGCGGTAGCCGATGTTGCCGCCGCCGGCAATCATGATGCGGCGGGTGCGAGCTTCTTTGGGGCGCAGTTCGCGCATGATGATGTTGACGCTGCTGATGTCGGCGGCAAAAAGTACCTCGTCGCCTTCAATGATGACGGTTTGCGGCGTGGGGACGATAAGGCGGTTGTTGCGGTATATGGCGCAGATTTGGCAGTCCGCACCTTCGGGGAGGTGTTGGTTGATGTCGGCTATTTCGCGGTTGACGAGCAGCCCGCCTTTACGCGCCTGTACGATGACCATGCGGACTTTGTCGCCGGCAAACCTCAATACCTGCAATGCGCTGGTGTAGCTAAGCAGCCCGACGAGCTGTTCGGTAACGAGTTGTTCGGGACTGATGGTTTCGGTGATGTCGAAGACGGTAAGGCTGCCGTTTTCCGTATCGTCGTTTTCAGGGTAGGGGTATTCCAGATATTCGCTGGAACGCACGCGGGCGATGCGGCTGGGGATGTTGAAAAGGTCGGCGGCGATTTTACAGGCGACGATGTTGGTTTCGTCGCTGCGGGTCAGGGCAAGCAGGAGGTCGGAATCTGCCGCGCCCGCTTGTTCGAGGATGAACGGGGATGCGCCGTTGCCGAGTATGGTTTGGACGTCGAGGCGGCTGCCGATGTGTTGCAGGGCTTTTTCGTCGATGTCGATAACGGTAACGTCGTTGCTGGAAACGGAGGCGAGGTTTTGCGCGACGGTCGAGCCGACCTGTCCGCTGCCGAGGATGAGGATTTTCACGGTTTAGGCGGGTGGGTTGGTAAGGATGATGGGATTGTATAACAAAAGGTCATCTGAAAACCTATTTTCAGACGACCTTTTGTTAATCTCAGGCACGGTTTACCAGTAGCCCAACACTTTCCACCAGATAATGCCGATGGTGCCGAAAATCAGGATTTCGACCACGCTCATGATGAAGCCGGCTTTCCACCATTCGGTCATGCTGACATAGTTCGAGCCGTAGATGACGGGGGACGAACCTGAAGCGTAGTGGGTCAGCGACATCATGATGCCGGTAGCGGATGCCATAATCAGGGCGAACAGCATCGGCGGTGCGCCCAAGGCGAGGCCTGCGCCGTAGAACGCGCCGAACATGGCGGTAACGTGTGCCGTGCCGCTGGCGAAAACGTAGTGGGCGTAGAGGTAGGCGAGTACCAAGAGGGCGCAGCCGGCTTCCCAGCCCAAGCCTAGATGGGAGATGCCGCCCTGCAGGGATTCGGACAGCCATGCAATCAGTCCCAATTTGTTGAGGAAGTTCGCCATCATGACCAAGGCGGCAAACCAGACGATGGTGTCCCACGCGCCTTTTTCTTTCAGCGCGTCGTCCCAAGTCAGTACGCCGGTTAAGAGACACAGGGAGATGCCGAGGAAGGTGGTGGCGGTGGCATCGACTTTCACGCCGAACAGCATTTCGGGAACGCCCGCCCACAGAAGCAGCAGAATCACGAAAATGCCGAGCATAATTTTTTCGTTGCGCTTCATCGCGCCCATTTCTTTCAGTTTTTCTTTGGCAAGGGCGGTCGCGTTAGGCGTTTGTTTGATTTCGGGCGGATACAGGAAATACAGCACCAGCGGCATCAGGAACATGGCAATCAGGCCGGGGACGACCATGGCGGCGAACCATGTGCCCCAAGAGAGGTGGATTTGCGGATCGGTGGCTTTGGCGACCAATTCGACGACCAGCGGGTTGGGCGCGGTTGCGGTAATGAAGATGCAGCAGGTGATGATGTTGGCGTGGTAGTTGACCAGCGCGAGGTATTTACCGATTTTGCTCTCAGTACCTTTTTCGGGGTTGGAATCGAAACTCAGGGCGATGGAACGCATAATCGGATGCACGATGGCGCCACCGCGCGCGGTGTTGCTCGGCGTTACCGGACCGATGACCAAATCGGCCAAAGCCAGGCTGTAACCTACGCCCAGCGTGCGTTTGCCGAAAAGGGAAATCAGAAGGTAGCCGATACACATCCCCAAGCCGGTTTTCAACAAACCGCGCGAGATGATGATGGCGATACCGATCATCCAGATTAACGAATTGTTGAGGCTGCTCAGAGCGTCTTTGGTTGCTCGGCGGCTTTTTCGTTGGTCACGCCGGTCAGCGCGACCAAAGTAATGCCCAAAATCGCCATTGCGCCGATGGGCATGGCTTTGCCGATGATGCCGGCGATGATGCCGACGAACAACGCCAAAAGGTGCCATGCGTCGGGCGATACGCCCTGCGGCACGGGTATGACGAACCAGATAATCAGCGTCAGCGCGAGCGCAACCGCAGCAGGAATTGGCTTGAAGCCCATGTTGAGTCTCCTAGTTTGAGGTATCGGGGAAATCGGATTTCAGACAACGTGTGCCCGATTTTGGTGGGAACAGGCCGTCTGAAATGTATTTGGCAGCAGTTGTTTTTATGTTTTTCTTTTGGGTGTTTGGGTCATGCGTATTTTTGTGTTGCCATCTTTTTAGAAGACGTTTCTTGAGTTTTACGTTTTGCCCTCTCCCTAACCCTCTCCCACGGGGAGAGGGGACAGATTGCAGAAAGTCTGATAATGGTCGGTTTCAGCGCCATTATTCCCTCTCTCCGTGGGAGAGGGTTAGGGAGAGGGTAAAACCTCAGTTTTAGCAGGTTCGGTTGCGAAACCCAACAATACTTAAACCCTAATTCATCATGTTGGTTCATACAGGTATTTTTCAGACGACCTCCCATAATAGAAAAGGTCCTTGGATTCGGATTTCAAGTGCAACACTAGTGTATCAGTGGTTTGAACAGATTCAAGAATAAAACACTT
>NZ_CEXQBZ010000074.1:0-5986 GCF_982712965.1 Neisseria flava
TATATTTTAATATTATATTGTTTTAATAAAAATCCGTTGCTACATTCATAAAAAATCACGGGGTCGTCTGAAAAGCGGTTTTTCAGACGACCCTGTGTGCTAAACTTCGTTAAATACACACAAAACAGGCAAAGCAATATGTTTACATTCAAATCACTGCTCGACATGCCGCGCGGAGAAGCTCTTGCCGTCGTCGTGGCGTTAATCGGGGCGATGGGTTACACCATCATTTCGTTGGGCTGGCTGCCCCATATGTCCATCATTGCCGCCATTACCGTCCTCATCCTCTACGGTCTTGCACGCGGGTTGAAATACAACGACATGCAAAAAGGCATGGTCGGCGCGGTGGGGCAGGGCATGGGTGCGATTTACCTGTTTTTCTTCATCGGACTGATGGTCAGCGCGCTGATGATGAGCGGCGCAATTCCGACGCTGATGTATTACGGTTTCGGGCTGATTTCTCCTACTTATTTCTATTTTTCTGCTTTCGCGCTGTGTTCCATTATCGGCGTATCCATCGGCAGTAGTTTGACCACTTGCGCCACCGTCGGCGTTGCCTTTATGGGCATGGCGGCGGCGTTTCATGCCGATTTGGCAATGACGGCGGGCGCGATTGTTTCCGGCGCGTTCTTTGGCGACAAAATGTCCCCCCTTTCCGATACTACGGGCATTTCTGCCTCCATCGTCGGCATTGATTTGTTCGAACACATCAAAAACATGATGTACACCACCATTCCTGCGTGGCTTATCAGCGCAGCATTGATGCTGTGGCTCTTGCCCAATGTTGCCGCACACGATATGAACAGCGTCGAATCCTTCCGCAGCCAGCTTGAAGCGACGGGCTTGGTACACGGCTATTCGCTGATTCCGTTTGCGCTGTTGGTCGTGTTGGCGCTGTTGCGCGTCAACGCCGTCGTCGCCATGCTCTTCACTATCATCGCCGCGCTTGGCGTTACCTATTTCCACAGTACGCCCGACTTGAACCAGCTCGGTGCATGGTTTTACGGCGGCTACAAGCTGGAAGGTGAAGCGTTCCAAGACATCGCCAAACTCATTTCGCGCGGCGGTTTGGAAAGCATGTTCTTCACGCAAACCATCGTGATTCTCGGCATGAGTTTGGGCGGTTTGCTGTTCACGCTCGGCGTGATTCCGTCGCTGCTGGACGCCATCCGCGCGTTCCTGACCACCGCCGGACGCGCCACCTTCAGCGTTGCCGCTACGTCGGTTGGCGTCAATTTCCTTATCGGCGAACAATATTTGAGTATTTTGCTTTCCGGCGAAACCTTCAAACCTGTGTACGACAAGCTAGGTCTGCATTCGCGCAACCTTTCGCGCACGCTTGAGGATGCGGGTACCGTCATCAACCCTCTCGTTCCGTGGAGCGTCTGCGGCGTATTTATCAGCCACGCACTTGGCGTACCCGTTTGGGAATACCTGCCTTATGCCTTCTTCTGCTATCTGAGCCTGATTTTGACGCTGCTGTTCGGCTGGACGGGTCTGACGTTGAGCAAGAAAGAAACTGCGTAAAGCAGGGGATACAAAGGTCGTCTAAAAACCTTCAGCATAGGTTTTCAGACGACCTTTTTTATGGAAATGCTTTGACGGAATAAATGACGGCTTATTTAGGATTTTTCTCGATCAGGGCGACGAGTTGGTCGATGTAGCCTTGGACGAAGCTGCGTGCCGATTCGATGAGTTTGCCGTTATCGTCAAACAGGGTGGGGGAGTTGCCGAGGAAGACTTCGGGCTGTCCGGTCAGCGGCATATTGAAGTAGGACAAGGCAAGGCGCAGATTTTTTTGCGAGCTGTAACCGCCCATTTTGCCGACGGAATGGCTGATAATGCCTGCGGGCGTGTTTTTCCATGCGACGTCGGCGTTGGGTTTGGAGCCGATGTCTACCGCGTTTTTCAGGCAGGCGGGGACAGTGCGGTTGTTTTCGGAGGTAACGAACAATACGCCGTCGGAGGCTTTGATGGTTTCGCGGAAGGCTGTGTAGCTTTCGGGCGTGGGGAAGTCGGTTTCGGCGGGGTCGTCATAGTCGAAATTGTAGAGCGGCAAGCCGCCGATTTCGACGATTTGGGCTTCGTAGCCTTCGGGGAACATGGGGATGACGTTTTGCGCCACTTTGCGTGCGAACGAGCCTTTACGCAGGCTGCCTACTAAAATGCTGACTTTTTTTGCCATGAATTTTCTCCTGATTGTGTGAAAATAAAAACGATTCGTAAATTCATTTTAAAATGGGCGCGGATAACGGTCAAGATTAGGGCATCGCGTTAAGGCGGCTTTATCTACGGGCAGGTCGTACACGCTGAGATTTCGTTTCTTTGCGGTTGTTATGGGAATTTTGATGAAAATTCAGTTGCTTGAAGGCATATCGACAGATGGAAAGCCTTGTTTTTTTCGGATTCACTGTATTCCTTGGGCAACAGTTTTAATTAGATATGTAACTTTAGTAATTGTTTTATTGCGTGTAAATTGAAACTTACGCATAATGTAAAACATATGCAATATGGGATGGATTTTTGGGTTTGAGAGGCATCCCACATCGAGCATCAATAAAGAAAAAAGAGGGAAAAATCATGTCATTAGACTGGTGGAAACGCGAATTGTTCGGCGGTTGGACGCATTTCGAAGCGGTGTGGCTGCTGATGTTTTTGGGAATACAGGCGGTCGTGTTCGTCTTCAATCCCGACTCATGGCTGGCGAGCATTGCGGCGGTAACGGGCATTTTGTGCGTCGTTTTTGTCGGTAAGGGCAAAATCAGCAATTATTTGTTCGGGCTGATTTCCGTATCGCTGTATGCTTATGTTTCTTATACGTTTAAGCTCTACGGCGAGATGATGCTGAATTTATTGGTGTATGTGCCTGTCCAGTTTGTCGGTTTCGCTATGTGGCGCAAACATATGGCTTTGGGCGAAACGGCGGAAACCGAGGAAGTGAAGGCGAAGGCGTTGACGGTCAGACAGTGGCTGCTGGTGGTTGCCGCATCTGTCGTCGGAACGTCGGTCTACATCGAATGGCTGCACCACTTAGGCAGCGCGTTGCCGACCCTCGACGGCGTAACGGTCGTCGTGTCGATTGTGGCTCAGGTTTTGATGATTCTGCGCTACCGCGAGCAATGGGCATTGTGGATTGTGGTCAATATCCTGACGATTTCGCTGTGGGCAGCGGCATGGTTCAAAAATGGAGAAACGAGCCTGCCGCTTTTGCTGATGTACGTCATGTATTTGTGCAATTCGGTTTACGGCTATATCAACTGGACGAAGCTGGTAAAACGGTACTCAGAACAATAAGTATCAAATTGCAAAGGTCGTCTGAAAATCCGGTATCGGGTTTCAGACGACCTTTTGCATATCCATGCCAATCTGCATGCCTAAAATATTTCAATATGTTGATATTAACGCTTCCGATATTGACTCAGACAATATGGCTCATGGATACCACGCCGACAATCCCAACTTCCTTTCTAAAACCATTGTGGCGACACTGTTTATCGGCGCGTTTTTCATCATACTCCTGCTTAACCCGAATATCTTGCATTTTGCTTTCAATCCAAAACGCAGCATTCTGTCGCGTTACAAACCTTCATAAATGCTTAGACAGGCATCATGCCTTCCTGAATCATTCATCACATACTAAGAAAAAATTTAGCTGACTAAATAAAATCTTACAACTATAATAAAAAAACTTAACTTTCTCTAATAACAGATAAGCTATGGATTATCAAAAAATCAGCCGCAAACTCGAAATTTTAGCCGATGCCGCCAAATATGATGTTTCCTGCTCGTCGAGCGGCAACGACGGGCAGGGCTTGGGCAATTCTTCGCGTGCGGGCATCTGCCACAGTTTCACCGAAGACGGCCGCTGCGTATCGCTGCTGAAAATCCTGCTGACCAACCATTGCATCTACGACTGCGCTTATTGCACTTCCCGCCGCAGCAACGACATTCCGCGCGCAGCGTTTACGGTCGATGAAGTGGTGGATTTGACCATGAGCTTTTACCGCCGCAACTATATCGAAGGGCTGTTTTTGAGTTCCGGCATCTTCAAAAACGCCGATTACACCATGGAGCGCTTGGTGCGGATTGCCAAAAAACTGCGCGAAGAACATCGATTTAACGGCTACATCCACCTCAAAACCATTCCCAAAGCGTCTACCGAAATCCTGCACGAAGCCGGGCTGTATGCCGACCGCCTCAGCGTCAACATGGAAATCCCCACCATTTCCGGCCTCAAGCTGCTTGCACCCGAAAAAAACCACAGCGACATGACGCAACCGATGGCGTTTGTCCGCAACGAAATCGTCGCCTTTGCCGACGGCCGCAAAACCATCAAATCCACGCCCAAGTTCGCCCCTGCCGGACAAAGCACGCAGTTCATTATCGGCGCGGCAGGCGAAACCGACCGCCAAATCATCCGCGCCGCTGGCGGGTTTTACCGCCATTACGGTCTCAAACGCGTGTATTACTCGGGCTATGTACCGGTATTGGAAGACAAACGCCTGCCGCCTTTATCGACGCAAGTGCCGTTGCGGCGCGAAAACCGGCTCTATCAGGCAGATTGGCTGATGCGTTTTTACGGCTTTTCCGATCATGAAATCTTAGACGAACAGCAACCTTTCCTCGACTTGGATTTCGACCCCAAGCTCGCTTGGGCGCTGCGCCACCGCGAATGGTTTCCCGTGCCGCTGCAACACGCGCCGCTTGAAATGATTTTGCGCGTGCCCGGTATCGGCGTGAAGTCCGCCCGCAAAATCGTGCAGGTCCGCCGCTTCCGCATGATTACCATGGCACACCTGCGCAAAATGGGCGTGGCATTAAACCGCGCACGCTATTTCATCACCCTGCCCGAACCCAACCGCTACGCCGACCTAATCGACAGCCCGCAACTACGCGGCCTGCTGTTACAAAACACACGCTCCAAATTCAGCCAAAGCGATGCCGTGCAAAGCGATTTGTTCGGCTGATAACGAAAAGGTCAACATTATGCAAATCACTTTGCACTACGACGGCAGCTTCGACGGCCTGTTGAGCACCGTGTTTCATGTTTACGCCTGCAAATACGCTCCTGAAGACGTGCATATTACCCATGATGCGCAGGATACGGATTTATTCAGCCGCAGCGAAACCGTTATTTCCTCCCCCGAACGCGCCCAGCGCGTTTTCAAACGGCTCGAACAACAAATCGGGCGCAGCGGTATGGTCAAACTGCTGTATGGTTTTTTAATCGCCCTACCTGAGATGCCCGACACTTTTCTGCGCATTGTCAACCTGATGCTTGCCCGCCCGAGGCGCAAAGACGTGCTCTGCGATTACGGTCTTTACGATGTGATGCAATGGGCGCAATGGGTTAAAACCGTCGGACATGAAAAACACCGGATGGAAGCGTTTGTGCGCTTTGAAGAGCTGGCAGATGGTCTGTATCTCGCGCGTATCGAACCTCAATACGATGTGTTGCCCTTGATTGCACGCCATTTCCGCAACCGTTATCCGCAACAGCAATGGGCGATATTCGATATGCAGCGCCTTTACGGCATCTTGAGCGACACGAACGGTCTGCACGTAATCAACGGGCTTGAAGCCGACTGCATCCAAACATCGTACACCCCTGACGAACGCAGTTACCAAGCCCTTTGGCAGGACTATTTCAACAGCAGCAATATCCCATCCCGACGCAATCCCCGGTTGCACCGCCAACAAATGCCGCAGCGCTATTGGAAATACCTTACTGAAAAACAACCTGCTGTTTTAAAATAAAAAATGTCTGTCGAAAACAGGTTCGGACAGGCTTTATAGCGAATAAACTTATTACTTATCTTGAGGCTGACATTTCTCAGCAGGAGGCCATACAGCCCTGAATAACTGCTCCTACTCATCGAGTGTATGCCCAATAATTTTATTGTCGCGTTGTATAGTGGATTAACTTTAAACCAGTACGGCGTTGCCTCGCCTTAGCTCAAAGAGAACGATTCTCTAAGGTGCTGAA
>NZ_CEXQBZ010000075.1:0-5957 GCF_982712965.1 Neisseria flava
GTAATGTATATTTGCTCATAAAAAAACTGCACCTTGTGAGTTGGAGGGGATGTCCAACTTTTGGGGTGCAGTTCACTCTTCAGACAACCTTTTTCTCATCAATCCGCTTTTAACGGAACAACCCCAATGCCTTAACGAACACCATCACCACGCCGTAAACCAGCGGGACGCCGACCAAAGTCCAACGCCACCAAACCGAAAAACCGCCTGCCGCGACTTTTTCCTGCAACAAGTAGGCATCGGAAACAGCAGTTTCGTCATCGGGGTTACCACTGTGCGCCGCTGTTTTGATGTCGGTTTCGTGGTGTTTTTCATGGACGGACTTGACGGCAAGGTTACACAGCAAACCGACAATCAACAATCCTGCCATGATATACATGGTTACACTGTATGCCTGCGCGGCAGGAACACCGCTGTCGATTTGGCTTTGGCGGATGTAGTTCACCAAGACCGGACCGATCACGGCAGCGGTTGACCAAGCCAGTAAAATACGCCCGTGAATCGCGCCGACCTGATAAGTGCCGAACAAGTCTTTCAAATAAGCCGGAATCGCGGCAAAACCGCCGCCATACATGGAAATGATGACGCAAAATCCAATAATAAACAAAGCCTTGTTTCCGCTCTCGCCAATGGACGGAACAGCAAAATACAGCAGCGAGCCGAGTACGAAAAAGATGGTGTAGGTATTTTTACGTCCGATTCTGTCGGAAACGCTGGACCACAAAAACCGTCCGCCCATATTGAACAAACTCAAAAGGCTGACGAAACCTGCCGCCGCCCCCGCGCTGATTGCCGCTTGTTTACCGACCGACGCTTCTGAAAACAGCTCCTGAATCATGACCGAAGCCTGCCCCAAAACGCCGATACCGGCAGTTACATTCAGGCACAACACCCAAAACAACAGCCAAAATTGCGGCGTTTTCATCGCTTGGGAAACATTAACATGATTGGTGCTGACCAGTTTGTTTTTAGTTTTAGGCGCGACATAGCCTTCAGGCTTCCAACCCTCCGTCGGCACGCGGATGGTGAATGCGCCGAACATCATCAACACGAGGTAAAACAGTCCCAACACAACAAAAGTCGGCGCGACACCGACCGAAACGTCGTCTGAAAACGCATTCATCAACGATACGGACAAAGGCGAAGCAAGCATCGCACCGCCGCCAAATCCCATAATCGCCAAACCCGTCGCCATGCCCGGTTTGTCGGGAAACCACTTCATTAAAGTGGACACCGGGCCGATATAGCCCAGCCCCAAGCCGATGCCGCCGATCACGCCGTTGCCCAAATACAGAAGAAACAGATTATGCGTACTGACGCCGAGTGCCGACACAAAAAAACCCAAGCTGAAACAGCACGCCGCAACAAACATCGCCTTGCGCGGTCCGACACGCTCCATCCAAGTGCCGAACAACGCGGCAGACGCGCCCAGCATAGCCAGCGCGATACTGAAAATCCAGCCCACAGTCGTCAGCTTCCAATCCCCGGCTGCGGATTCGGTAATGCCGATAAGCTTGGTCAGCGGCGCGTTAAACACGGAATACGCATAAATCTGCCCGATGGCAAGATGCACCGCCAAAGCGGCAGGCGGCACCAGCCAACGGTTAAAACCCGGCTTGGCAATCGTCGCCTCACGGTCTAAAAATTTCATAAAAGCCTCTTGATATCGAATGAAAAACAGCGTTCTCCGCGAGGAAAACGCCTTAAATTGTTGACAATATTGTACCACGCTTCCGCATGGGCTTTACTCCGCCTAACATGAGTTTTTTGAGTAAGAAAGAGAAAAATCATTCATAATATGCACTTACTCCCACCTAATCATGCACGCTCCCACATGACTTTTATCGCCCTTACCAATATTTTTCTGATTATCTTATTTGTTTTCACCATGCTGTTCGTTCGGTGGCGCAACCATAAACTCAAGCAGGCATACCTCGCACGGCTTCTGAAACAGCCTGAAACTTTCGAATGGCTCTCACGCAATCTGAGCGGCGATGAAGTCAAAGATATTCAAGCAATCCTCACACATTTCGGTTTGCCATTACAAGAATCCAAACAACTCATTAATATTTTCCACAGTCAAAATCCCGGCAAAATGTATAGTGGATTAAAATAAAAATGAGACAAGGCGGCAACGCCCGTCGTGTACAGATAGTACATAAGGGCGTTGGTAACGCCGTATCGTTGCAATTTTAATCCACTATAACACCTATTTTCAGACGACCTCGACTTTCCTATTAAGCAACCATTCAAGCCCAAATCCCTCCGCTTGAAAAATATTTTGCTATTGACTACATTTTTGTGTTAAATAACGTAATCTGTCACTAAACAATAATATCTCATTATGGCAAACATTAAACTCAAAACACATATTTCTTACATCCTACTCGCTTCCGCATTGCTTTCCGGCTGCCATACTTATCAGGTAGACCAAAGCCGTCGCAGCAAAATCGCGCAATTTGCCATCAACCACCCTGTTGCGGCGCAAGTGATCGGCGTTGAAGACAAAAACTCGACCAACCTGACCAGCAACGCCGCACGCTTTGCCACCCGGACCGGTTTAGACGACCGTGCCAACGGCGAAGGACGCGGGACGCAGGTCAATGCCGTCCGTCAAGCCCTATGGCAAGCCGCTATTTCCTCCCAATTTGACAGCGAAATTGCAAACAGGGCTGGCAATGCCTATCTGACCGATATGGAGATTCGAGAGGGCAAAACCGATTATTACAGCCGTTTTCTTGCCGACCAAGCTGTTGATCAGCGCAACAACCGTATCGGACGCAGCATCGGCAGCGGCAAGCCCGGTGCGGACATGAAAGCACTCCTGCAAAGTGTTTTGTTCTACTACCACAAGGTAGGTCTGTGGACCGCCTCCGAAGTCAAAGCTTCCGGCCGTAAAGTATGGAGAATCAGCCAAGAAAAATTAAGCGAAGCAGAATATCGACGCGCTTTGAAAAACATCGCTCCGCTGAACACCAACGGAATGGTGCCGAACGAACAAAACCTCAAAACGGATACGTTCAAAGAAATTAAAAAAACGGTCAAAGTGATTACCAAAGTCGAAGACTGATTCGTATCAACATTCTATCTACTGCTTCAGTAATCTCCCAAAACGGCGTAAACTGTCGCAAACCCATTTTCAGACGACCCCTGCTTGCAAAGAGGTCGTCTGAAAACATTTCTCCTGCCGATTTAGCTGTTTTCAGAAGGACAAAGGACGATTATGAACTTCCCACCGCGTTACGTTTCCGCCACCCGTATGCGCCGCATGCGCAAAGACGACTTCTCCCGCCGCCTGATGCGCGAGTATACCCTGACCGCAGACGATTTGATTTATCCCGTTTTCGTACTCGAAGGCAGCAACCAAGAAGAAGCCGTCCCCTCCATGCCCGGCGTGAAACGGCAAAGTTTGGACAAATTATTGTTCACCGCCGAAGAAGCCCTCAAGCTCGGCATCCCCATGCTGGCACTCTTCCCCGTCGTTACCCAAAATAAAACCGAATTGGCGGAAGAAGCTTACAACCCCGAAGGACTCGTGCCGACCGTCGTACGCACCCTGCGCGAAAAATTCCCCGAACTCGGCATCATGACCGACGTCGCACTCGACCCCTACACCATCCACGGGCAAGACGGACTGACCGATGCAAACGGCTACGTCCTCAACGACGAAACCATCGAAGTTTTGGTGAAACAAGCCTTGTGCCATGCCGACGCAGGCGCGCAAGTCGTCGCTCCGTCCGACATGATGGACGGCCGCATCCTCGCCATCCGCGAAGCCCTTGAAGACGCGGGACACATCCACACCCGCATCATGGCGTATTCCGCCAAATACGCTTCCGCTTTTTACGGCCCGTTCCGCGATGCGGTCGGCAGTTCCGGCAACTTAGGCAAAGCCGACAAGAAAACCTACCAAATGGACCCCGCCAACACCGACGAAGCCCTGCACGAAGTCGCCCTCGACATTCAGGAAGGCGCGGATATGGTGATGGTCAAACCCGGCCTGCCCTATCTTGACGTTGTCCGCCGCGTCAAAGACGAGTTTGGCGTACCGACCTACGCCTACCAAGTTTCAGGCGAATACGCCATGCTTCAAGCCGCGATTCAAAACGGCTGGCTGGACGGCGAAAAAGTCATACTCGAAAGCCTACTCGCCTTCAAACGCGCCGGCGCCGACGGTATTCTGACTTATTACGCTCTCGAAGCGGCCAAATTACTGAAAAAATAAAACACAAATAACGACATTGGTTTTCCTGTAAGCTATACCAGGGTCGGATATAGTAAATTCGGCAAAAGGCTGATTGAAAAGCAAAAGGTCGTCTGAAAATGTTCAGACGACCTTTCCTCAATACACCTTCCCAATAACTGATTTACCATTCACAACCGACCCTTGTTAATTTCAATACTGCCAGAGACCTTTGCAAAAATAGTCTATTAACGAAATTTGACGCATAAAAATGTGCCAAAAAATTTTCAATTGCCTAAAATCTTCCTAATTTTGATCAAAAAGTAGGAAAAATCAGAAACGTTTTGCATTTTGAAAATGAGATTGAGCATAAAATTTTAGTAACCTATGTTATTGCAAAGGTCTCTGCCAACATATCCCCATCATGCCAAAGGACGCAGCTTAGATTTTCAAGTAAAATCTACCTCGTCTGAAACACACTCAATCTCTCAGTAAGGAAAACATCATGAGCAACCATCACAAACTCATCATTCTCGGCTCCGGTCCTGCCGGCTACACCGCCGCCGTCTATGCCGCCCGCGCCAACCTCAAGCCCGTCATCATTACCGGTGTCGAACAGGGAGGACAACTGATGACCACCACCGAAGTCGACAACTGGCCTGCCGACGCCGAAGGCGTACAAGGCCCGGAACTGATGGCGCGTTTCCTTGCCCATGCCGAACGCTTCGGTACCGGAATGATTTTCGACCAAATCCATACCGTTGATTTGCAAAACCGCCCCTTCACCCTCAAAGGCGACATGGGCGAATACACTTGTGACGCGCTGATCGTCGCTACTGGCGCATCCGCCAAATATTTGGGACTGCCCAGCGAAGAAACCTTTGCAGGCAAAGGCGTATCCGCCTGCGCGACCTGCGACGGTTTCTTCTATAAACAACAAGACGTAGCCGTTGTTGGCGGTGGTAATACTGCCGTAGAGGAAGCCCTTTACCTCGCCAACATCGCCAACACCGTTACCCTGATTCACCGCCGCGACAGCTTCCGTGCCGAAAAAATCATGGTGGACAAACTCATGCAGCGCGTTGAAGAAGGCAAAATCATCCTCAAGCTCAACAGCAATCTGGATGAAGTCTTGGGCGACGAAGGCGGCGTTACCGGTGCCCGTCTGAAACACAACGACGGCACTACCGAAGACATCGCCGTCAAAGGTGTGTTCATCGCCATCGGTCATAAGCCCAACACCGACATTTTCAAAGGCCAGCTCTATATGGACGAAACCGGCTACCTGAAAACCAAAGGCGGTACGGGCGACAACGTCGGTGCAACCAACATCGAAGGCGTATGGGCGGCAGGCGACGTCAAAGACCACACCTACCGCCAAGCCATCACCAGCGCAGCTTCAGGCTGCCAAGCTGCACTTGATGCCGAACGCTGGCTCGACCGCCAAGGGTTGTAAAACAACTCTGTGCCGGGTAAAGGCAGCCCGATTAACTCATTCCAACCGGACAGGCTGCGAACCCAATGTCCATATGATATTCTAAAAAGTAAAGCAAAAGCATAAGAAAAGGTCGTCTGAAACATTTTTAGCTAAACCCGCTATATCCGTTTTCAGACGACCTGAGACCTTTGCAAAAAAGCCCTTCCCCCGACAACCGAAACTCAAACACAGGTTTTCAGCTATTTCCCTCCCCCAATACCTCCTGATTTTACCCAAATACCCCCTTAATCCTCCCCGGATACCTGATAATCAGGCATCCGGGCCGCCTTTTAGGCG
>NZ_CEXQBZ010000076.1:0-5942 GCF_982712965.1 Neisseria flava
GACGAAGCCGCAGACAGTACAGATAGTACGGCAAGGCGAGGCAACGCCGTACTGGTTTAAAGTTAATCCACTATATTTTGATACTCTGCTGAGCGATGAAGAGCGCCATGCTGATCTTAGTTTTACCGTCGCAGGATAATAATGCGCTTCCTCATTAAAATTTAAAACTCAAAAAGGCTTAGCTTGACGATACGCTGACTGTGCTGAATTCATCAGCGGTATATCTATTTTACACGACCGGATAAGTAGCTGAAATCGGATTGAAAGATTTTAAAAGGACAGATAAAACAATAGGTCGTCTGAAACCTTGTTTAGATTTCAGACGACCTGTTTTAAATCTCAAATCGTTCCGTTATTAGCGGTCGATGTTAACAGGTTCGCAGTTTTTCACGATGAAGCGGTTGCGTGAGTCGGTTACGCCCACAACTTCGGAAGTGGCGTGGGTGTTTTTGTCGATGTAACCGGCAGACATAGAGAAGCCGCGTTTGTTGGTGAAGGTTGTACCGGTGCTGTCTGATTGGCGTTTGTCAACGCGCAGGCTGATTTGTTTGCCTGCTGCATTTGCAGATGCGCCTACTGCATTACCACTGCGGTCAAATTCGTAAACGACATTCAGTTTTTTACCGTTGTCGCATTTGTAAGGAACGTAGCCAGCAGGAGCGGCAGCGGCAGTCATGGAAACACCGGCAGTCAGAACGGCTACAATAGCGGCAGATAAGAATTTCATCTGGTATTACTCCATAAAGTGAGAAAAGAGTGATGTGTGGCGTGGACTATCCGGCGCCATCCTTGCTTTGTTTTGAAAGCAGAACATATTTTATCCGTTCCGAAAAAATATACAATATGCAGATATGCAAAGCTATACAAAGAAATTTTCGGGAAGGGTTATTCTGGTTGTACGAAATTAAATAAGTTGAAAATTTATCATAACAAAATAACTTATTTTATTGTTTTTCTTTTATTTTCGGGTATTGATTTTTTTATAAAAGTTTATCATCAAAGTAAGTACCTGAAAGCCTCTGCACAACACTAACCCCAAATTAGATATTAAGTATGTTGTTTTTCGGGTGCTGCCCTGATTGGGTATAAAAAGCGATACAAGGTCGTCTGAAAAAGGTTTCTAGCCACAAAATGCTGATAATTGGAGATTTTCGATTCGGTACAGCTTATTTTTAACATATTTCGGCATGAAATATCCGAAATGTCTGTTAGATAATCTCTTGATTTACGTTAAAATACGCCTTTTTTTTGTGAAGGTCGTCTGAAAAAAGACGGAGAGAATGATGTCTGAACAACACACACACGCTTCGACTTGGAAAAGCAAAATCAACGCTCTGGGGCCTGGAATCATGATGGCTTCGGCGGCGGTCGGCGGCTCGCACCTGATTGCCTCGACGCAGGCGGGCGCGCTTTACGGCTGGCAGCTTGCATTGATTATTATTTTGACCAACCTCTTCAAATACCCGTTTTTCCGTTTCAGCGCGCATTACACGCTGGATACGGGCAAAAGCCTGATTGAAGGCTATGCGGAGAAAAGCCGCGTTTACTTGTGGGTATTCTTGATTTTATGCGTCGTATCGGCAACGATTAACGCGGGTGCGGTCGCCATCGTGACCGCTGCCATCGTCAAAATGTCAATTCCTTCGCTGACGCTGAATGTCGGCGCAATCTCCGCGCTGATTATGGCTTCCTGTCTGATTATCTTGGCGAGCGGACGCTACAAGGCTTTGGACAATGTTTCCAAAATCATCATCGTCAGCCTGACGATTGCCACAGTCGCCGCAGCCGCCATCGCCATGTCGCGCGGCATGCAGATGAAACCCGACTTTATCGAGCCTACCCCATGGACACTGGCAGGCTTGGGCTTCTTAATCGCGCTGATGGGCTGGATGCCGGCGCCAATTGAAATTTCTGCTATCAACTCGCTGTGGGTAACGGAAAAACAACGCATCAATCCTTCCAGCTACCGCGACGGTATTTTCGATTTCAACGTCGGCTACATCACTAGCGCAGTGTTGGCGGTCGTCTTCCTCGCCTTGGGCGCGTATGTGCAGTACGGCAACGGCGAAGCAGTGCAGATGGCGGGCGGCAAATACGTCGGTCAACTGATCAATATGTACGCCGTCACCATCGGCGACTGGTCGCGTCCTATGGTGGCGTTTATCGCCTTCGCCTGCATGTACGGCACAACGATTACCGTAGTGGACGGCTACGCGCGCGCGATTGCCGAGCCGGTGCGCCTGCTGCGCGGCAAAGACAAAACGGGCAACGTCGAACTCTTTGCCTGGAACGTTTGGGTCGCAGGTACGGGCTTGGCAGTGATTTTCTGGTTCAACAGCGCGATGGCAGAGCTGCTCAAATTCGCCATGATTACCGCCTTCATTGCCGCTCCCGTGTTCGCTTGGCTGAACTACCGCCTCGTTAAAGGCGACGAACGCCACAAGCTGACGGCAGGCATGAACTTCCTCGCCATCCTCGGCTTGATTTACCTGACCGGATTTACGGTATTGTTCCTATTGAACCTGACCGGCATCTTGGCTGCACCTAAGTAAGCCAGATCAAAACAAAGGTCGTCTGAAAACCGGATTTTGGTTTTCAGACGACCTTTTTGTTATGGGTTTGGTTTGGGGAAGAAGTTATTTATTGGTATAGGTGAATGATATTACGAATTTCATGATTATAATCAATAATTCGTAAAACCTATTTGAAATAAGATGAAAGAAGGTCGTCTGAAAATCTTAGTTTGAGATTTCAGACGACCTTCTTCAATAGGGCAAACCCTTACGCTTCTTCCGCTTTGCTGCGGATAATCAGAAGCGGCAGGTGGCTTTGGCGCATTACGGTTTCGGCGAAGCTGCCCATCAGGAGGTGCATCAGACCGGTGCGGCCGTGTGTGCCGAGTACCAGCAGGTCGGCGCCGTTTTCATCGGCGTAATCGACCAAATCCTGCGCCATTTCGCGCGCGCCTTTGTTGGCTACCAGCAGGTGTTTGACAATGTTTTCCACGCCGTTTTCGCGGGCGGTTTTTTCAGCGAAGTCCAAGACTTCGTTGCCTTGGGCGACGGCGGCGGCTTCGTAGCTTTCGTGTTGCAGGAATTCGGGAGCGAGCGCCATGTATTCGGCGGGGTTGGCGACGTGTACCAAAGTCAGGCGGGCGTTGTTGACGCTTGCTAACTCGGCGGCGTGTTTCAGGGCGTTGAGGGAAGTTTCGCTGCCGTCAACGGCTACAACCAGATGTTTGTACATAGTTCATTCTCCTTTTTGCGCCGCAGGCGGCACTTTGTTTCATGCGGTTGGGAAGGGTCCGATATGAAACGATTATAGACTCTTTCGGGCTGCTGCAACAGCCCGTCTGCTTTCCAGTATAATATGTGTCGCATTCGTCCGCAGCGTTTTGCGTTGATTTTCATTCATTTATTGATATATCACAAGGTTGGGTATGAACGACACCGTTTTTCTTCCTTCGCGCCGTTTCGGCGGTATTGCCAGACTCTACGGAGATGAAGCACTGGAGCGGTTTTCGCGCGCACACGTCTGCGTGGTCGGCGTGGGCGGGGTAGGCTCTTGGGCAGTGGAGGCTTTGGCGCGGACGGGCATCGGTCGTTTGACCTTGATTGATTTGGACAACGTCGCCGAGTCCAATGTCAACCGCCAATTGCACGCTTTGACCGATGATTTCGGCAAGGCGAAGGTGACGGCGTTGCGCGAACGCATTGCCCAAATCAATCCGCAATGTGAAGTGGAGGAAATCGAGGATTTTGTGACGGAAGACAATCTGGAAACGCTTTTCAGACGACCTTTCGACTTTGTGATCGACGCGATAGATCAAGTTCGCGTCAAGGCGGCGATGGTGGCTTATTTTGTGCAACACAAACAGCCGTTTATCCTCAGTGGCGGCGCGGGCGGACAGAAAAATCCGGCGTTGATTCAAACCGCCGATTTGAGCCGCGTAACCCACGACCCGCTGCTTGCCAACCTGCGCTACACCTTGCGCAAACGCTACGGCTTCAGCCGCGATACCAAAGAAAAAATGCGCGTGCCGTGTGTGTTCTCGACTGAAAACATTACGCCGCCGCAATCGGGCGAAGCGTGTTCGACCGATGCCGCGCCGCAAGGGCTGTCCTGCGCGGGCTACGGGGCGAGTATGCTGGTGACGGCTTCGTTTGGGCTGTATTGTGTGCAGGCGGCGGTGGAACATATTGCGGGACGGAAATGAGATGACCCGATTTTTTAAAGCCTATTTTATCGGTAGCCTGATTTATGCGGTGTGGTTCGGCGTGCTGATGTATGCCGTCGATCCGATGTTTGGCACAATGGGATGCGACATGCAGTCGGGCGATTATTTGTGTTTTCAGGACGGCTATCCGCGGCCGTTTACCAATTTCCTTTATCCTTTCCTGTCCGTTCCGATATTCAGCCTTTTGCACGCTGCCATCATGAAGTGGCGCAAACGCTGCTCAGTCGGGATGATTTGGTTTTTGGTCGGCTGCGAGTGGATGTTGCTATTGGCTTGGATAATTTCGATGCTGGCGCGCGATGGTTTTGTGTTTTCCCGCGATGCCGTTACGGTGCTGATCGGTTCGTTTTTCGCCGCTTTGCCACTGCTGGGCATGGCGTTGGCGCAAACGCTTGCTATCGCCATCGCTTCTTTGAAAAGCCAACGCAAAAAAGGCTGATTTTTGTTTTATAGTGGATTAAATTTAAACCATTACGGCGTTGCCTCGCCTTGCCGTACTATTTGTACTGTCTGCGGCTTCGTCGCCTTGTCCTGATTTAAATTTAATCCACTATACTGCACTCGTTTTGGCGAAACCCGCTGTGTTTTCAGACGACCCTGTTATTGATTAACCACCCAACGAACCTAATAAGAAAAAGCTCCTCTAATCATGCCTTCAGAACACCTTATATCTCCCACTGCGGCAACGTCGTCTGAACACACGGTCGCGTGGGTATTCGGTCAGCCCGTTACCGATTTGCCGCAGGATTTGTTTATTCCGCCCGATGCTTTGAAGGTTGTCTTAAGCAGCTTCCAAGGGCCGTTGGATTTGCTGCTTTACCTTATCCGCAAACAGAATATCGACGTTCTCGATATTCCGATGGTGAAGATTACCGAGCAATATCTGCACTATATCGCCCAAATGGAAGCGTATCAGTTTGATTTGGCGGCGGAATATCTTTTGATGGCGGCGATGCTGATTGAAATCAAATCTCGCCTGCTGCTGCCGCGTCCCGAAGAGGTCGAGGATGAAGAGGCGGATCCGCGTGCCGAGCTGGTGCGCCGCCTTTTGGCTTACGAACAGATGAAGCTGGCGGCGCAGGGTTTGGATGCGTTGCCGCGCGCGGGACGGGATTTTGCTTGGGCGTATCTGCCGTTGGAAATCGCGGTCGAGGCGAAGCTGCCGGAGGTGTATGTCGCCGATTTGACGCAGGCGTGGTTGGGCATTTTGTCGCGGGCGAAACATACGCGCAGCCATGAAGTGATTCAGGAAACCATTTCCGTGCGTGCGCAGATGACGGCGGTTTTACGTCGTCTGAACGAGAGCGGGATATGCAAATTCAGCGATTTGTTCAAACCGGAGCAGGGCGCGGCGTATGTGGTCGTCAATTTCATCGCGCTGTTGGAGCTTGCCAAAGAAGGTTTGGTCCGCATCGTCCAGCCGGACAGCTACGGCGAAATCGAAATCAGCCTGAAACAGGAAAATTTAGAACGCCCGGAAGCGGAAGAGGGTGTTTCAGACGACCCCGCCGCTGACGTTGAAGGCGAAACGGCATGATGATTTCACGCTTGGCAAAGCCATACCCATTTTAATCAACTGCCCTTTATATAGTGGATTAACTTTAAATCAGGACAGGGCGACGAAGCCACAGACAGTACAGATAGTACGGAACCGATTCACTTGGTGCTTCAGCACCTTAGAGAATCGTTCTCTTTGAGCTAAGGC
>NZ_CEXQBZ010000077.1:0-5929 GCF_982712965.1 Neisseria flava
GCTTACACAGAGCGCCTGAATAGGCTTTTATGAGTGTCCAAGATTTGGGGGCCAGTTCAGTTTTCAGACGACCTTTTCATATCAACCGATTATTTAAGCAGCAAAGCGTTTGGCGACTTCGTCCCAGTTGACGATTTCCCAGAAACCTTTCAGGTAGTTGGGGCGGCTGTTGCGGTAGTCGATGTAGTAGGCGTGTTCCCATACGTCGCAGGTCAGCAGCGGAGTGTTTTCAGTGGTCAGCGGAGTTGCCGCGTTGGAAGTGGACACCAGATCCAATTCACCGGCAGGAGTTTTCACCAGCCATGCCCAACCGGAACCGAAAGTGCCTGCCGCGCAAGCGGAGAATGCTTCTTGGAACTTCTCAAAGCTGCCCCATTTGGCGTCGATGGCGGCAGCCAGTTCGCCAGAAGGTTTGCCTTGACTTTTAGGCGTGAAACCCAGCCAGTAGAAAGTGTGGTTCCAAGTTTGCGCTGCGTTGTTGAACACGCCGCCTGAAGATTTTTTCACAATCTCTTCCAAAGATAGGTTTTCAAATTCGGTACCTTTGATTTGATTGTTCAGATTGGTGATGTAGGTTTGATGGTGTTTGCCGTAGTGGAACTCCAAAGTCTCTTTGCTCAGATGCGGGGACAATGCGTCGAGTTCATAAGGCAGTTGTGGCAGCTTATGTTCCATTTTAGTGCTCCTAAATTATTTATATATGATTGTATTTTGGTAGTGTCCGCTGCTCGGGATAAACCGGACAGCATCGCTATTTTACCTGCTTTAAATCAGAGAAACCAATTAAACTTGCGCTGCGCTATAATAGCGGATTCCAATTTCCATTCATTTAGGATTGCCGCCATGAACGATTATCCCGATACGTCGTCTGAAGACCGCGAAGTCAGCGCGTTGTCGCTGCCGCCGCATTCTATGGAGGCGGAACAATCCGTTTTGGGTGGGCTTTTGCTCGAGAATTCGGCTTGGGACAGAATCGCCGATGTTGTTACCGGTGAAGATTTCTACCGACACGAACACCGCCTGATTTTCCGCGCCATCGCCAATCTGATTAACGAAAGCCGTCCTGCCGACGTGATTACCGTTCAGGAAAGTTTGGAGCGCAATGAAGAACTAGAGGCGGCAGGCGGATTTAATTACCTGATTACTTTGGCACAAAACACGCCGTCTGCTGCAAATATCCGCCGCTATGCCGAAATCGTGCGCGAGCGTTCCATCATGCGCCAGCTTGCCGAAGTCGGTACTGAAATTGCCCGTAGTGCCTACAATCCGCAAGGCAGGGATGCGGGGCAGCTATTGGACGAAGCGGAAAACAAAGTGTTCCAAATTGCAGAAAGTACGGCTAAATCCAAGCAAGGCTTTCTTGAAATGCCCGCGCTTTTGAAAGAAGTGGTCGAGCGCATCGACATGCTTTATTCCCGTGATAATCCCGATGAAGTTACCGGCGTGTCAACAGGGTTTATCGATCTGGATAAAAAAACCTCAGGCCTTCAGCCTGGCGATTTGATTATCGTGGCGGGTCGTCCGTCTATGGGTAAAACCGCTTTTTCGATCAATATCGCCGAACACGTTGCCGTAGAAGGCAAGTTGCCTGTTGCCGTATTTTCGATGGAGATGGGCGGCGCGCAACTGGTGATGCGTATGCTGGGTTCGGTGGGTAGGCTTGATCAGAGCGTTTTGAAAACAGGCAGATTGGAAGATGAACATTGGGGTCGTCTGAATGAAGCAGTAGTTAAGCTTTCCGATGCGCCTATGTATATCGATGAAACACCGGGTTTGACCGCGCTTGAATTGCGCGCCCGCGCCCGTCGTCTTGCACGCCAGTTCAACGGAAAATTGGGCTTAATCGTGATTGACTACCTGCAATTAATGGCAGGCTCAGGCCGTTCGGACAACCGAGCCTCAGAACTCGGCGAAATTTCGCGTTCTCTCAAAGCCTTGGCGAAGGAGCTGCAAGTGCCCGTCATTGCCTTGTCGCAGTTGAGCCGTACCGTAGAGCAGCGTACCGACAAGCGGCCAATGATGTCTGACTTACGGGAATCCGGTGCCATTGAGCAGGACGCCGACCTGATTATGTTTATGTACCGCGACGAATACTATAACCAAGAATCGCCCATGAAAGGGCTCGCGGAATGTATCATCGGTAAACACCGTAACGGGCCTGTCGGGAAAGTATTCCTCACTTGGATGGGACAATTTACCAAATTCGACAATGCAGCCTACATACCCGAATCCGCATTGATGGAAGATTGAGACAAATTAGCCTAAAAACCAAGCAAATTTCATATTTTATTAGGCAATTCATCCCAATATCGTTTAGAATGAATCAAACCGCATAATTCCGGCGATAAAAATATTCTAAGTCGGATGATAAAACACATTACTTAACTCTAGACGTTTTTACCACTCATGTACGCACAACAAAAAGGTTTTACCTTAATCGAATTGTTGGTCGTGATTGCTATTACCGCCATCATGGCCACTATCGCCCTTCCCAATATGAGCGAATGGATTGCCTCCCGCCGCGCTGCCAGTCAGGCAGAGCAGGTGGCAAACCTCTTGCGTTTCGCACGAGCCGAAGCAGTCCGTCTCAATCTCCCTGTCTATGTCTGTCCCGTAAAAATTAGAAAACACGGTCTGGCTGACGGTACATGCGACAACAGCCAAAAAAGCAGCGGCCTGCTCGCCTATGCCGATAAAAACCGAGACAAAGCCTATAAGAATGACACAAGCGATATCTCCCTGCGCTCCATAGTCCTCAATGGTACCGACCCTGCCAAAGTTTCCCATACATTCCAACACGTCGCATTTGGAAAAGATAATGCCGATGACGGTGAGGCCGTATTTTGGTCATTTATGCCCAACGGCACATTCGGCTATACCAACTCTAAAACACTCGATAAATCAACGACTTTCAAATACGCCGACGGTTATATCAAGATTAGTATGACTGATAAAGCCGCAACGACCGAAGAAACCAAAAAATCCCGCGCCAGTATCGTCCTTATCGACAGCAGTGGTCGCGTCGAAATCTGCGCCAAATCAGATTCGCGCCCCCTTTGCCAATATTCAGAATCTCAAAGTCCCGAACCCAAAAAATAAAAATACCATCCTATGAAATACATAACATTACATACAAAAGGTCGTCTGAAAACGAGCAAAGCGAGTTTCGCCAAAACCCGTTATTCAGATTTTTACAAACCTAACCAAGCAGGTATGACTTTAATTGAAGTCTTGGTGGCCATGTTCATCCTCGCAATCGGCGTACTCGCCCTGCTCGCCATCCAGTTGCGTACCGTTTCCAGCGTACGCGAAGCGGAAGGGCAAACCATCGTATCCCAGCTCACTCAAAACTTAGTTGAAGGTATGCTGATTAATCCAAGGCTGGAAGAATGCACTCGTAACAATAGTCAGCGTGGATTTTGTAAAACATACATTGATGACTACATTACTGCCGGCTCTAGTGATAATCCCAAAAACGAAAAATTAGATCCCACAACCAGCATGAGCAAAAAAAGTTTAGCAAAAGCACAAATCGCACAATTCGATCAAGCCTTGCGTGCTGCTTTACCTGAATCCGAATTTCATTATGAAATCTGCCAAGACAGTTCTAATAAAGAACCTACTTATGATGGATCATTTAATTCTCATTGTGACAAAAAGGCAGATGCTGATACTGTTATTAAAGTGTTATGGCTTAAAGATGCAGAAAGCGACAAAGCAGCAAGCGGCATAAAAAGACACGAAGACTCTATTGTTTACACCTACCAAGTACGCGTAAGGGAAAGATAATGAATAATAAAAACCGCCCACACATTCCGGTAAAAGCAGGTATGCAAGGCTTCAGCCTGATTGAATTCCTTGTGGCAAGCGCATTAAGCATGATAGTCCTGCTGGCCGTCAGCTCAGGCTATTTCACTGCACGCAGTTTGAATACTGCTGCCACAGCGCGCTTAAATGTTCAGCAGGATTTGCGTAACGCATCTAATCAGATCGTACGTGATGCCCGTATGGCGGGAAACTTCGGCTGTTTCAATATGTCGGCATATGATGCTAAAGCTGTTATTGAAGACTTTGGTTCCCAAGAGTTCTTCACGCTCAAGAACGGACAAACCCTTCCTGCCGTTAGAGAAACAAATGCTCTAGGTGCGACTGGTTTTGCACAGAGCGGTAAAGCACTGATTTTCCAATATGGTATAGATGCCACATCACCAACCGCGGCAACAGCAGTAGCGAGCAGTTGCACAAATATTACCAAACCAGGAGAGCAAATTACCGATGGTAAAAAATTCTTAAAAACAGATGGTTCTCAAGCTGGCAATATTTCAATCATGAAACATGAGGTAAATGCTTATGCTGTTGGTACGGTAGACGGGCAAGAAGGTTTGTACCGTTTCCAACTGGCTGACAACGGTACATGGAGTAATCCGCAGTTGCTGATCAAGGGAATAAAAAATATGGACATCCATTACTTTTATACTGAAGGATGCCCTGAGACTTTTGAAGGAAGTGAGGCTGCATCAGCCCCTACCCCCACCACCACTACTGGAAATGCACAAAATCAGGGAACAAGTCAGGAAAAAGACGAAAAATTCAAATATACTAAAGATTTTTCCAATAAAGAAACACCTGCCTCCATCGAGATCCTGTTGAACGGAGGTAACAGTATCAATGTAGGCAAAAACAATGATAAAAATGAAGTCCAAATCTATCGAATCAACGCGACTGTACGCGGAGGAAACAAATGCGCAGACCGATTACTTTAAACCATCCTGCTAAAGCCTCTGCACAAAAAGGCTTCGCATTATTCATTGTCCTGATGATCATGATCGTCATCGCCCTGCTCGTCGTTACCGCGACCCAGTCCTACAACACTGAGCAGCGAATCAGTACTAATGATGCCGACCACAAGTTTGCTACTACGCTTGCGGAAGCAGCATTGCGTGAAGGTGAGAACCACATTTATGAAATCGAAGACGGTAAAAAACCATTTACTGATGATTGTGCCGAAGGATTGTGTAAAGCTGCTAATGTTACAGCGGGAACCTACACTATTGCTTCAGGAACAATTACCGTCAGTGGTAGTTCAAAAGATGAAGCATGGATTCGAGAAGACAATAAAAAAGAAACAAAATACATTGATATTAACGGAATAAAATATCCAGGTGTAAATAGTGGTGCGAAAAAAGATGCGCGTTATATCATCGAATACCTAAGCACCAATTCTACCGACAACCGTACCATTTACCGCGTTACCGCCAAAGCATGGGGGGAAAACGAAAATACGGTGGTTATACTACAATCTTATGTAGCCAACGAATAAAATAAATAGATAAAATCATGAATACGTCTATCACTAAATCTCAAGGGTTTACGCTGGTTGAGATGCTGATTGTCGTTGCTATCATCGGCATCCTCAGTACCATCGCTTACCCTTCCTATATCCATTACATCGAACGCGGCTATCAATCTCAAGCGCATACGGAACTGCTTGCTATTAACAATGCCTTAAAAACCGAATTAGTCAAAAATCCTACCCTTAAAATAAAAGATGAAATTGAGGGAGATACGGGATTGGTTAAGGCCTACAAAGCTGCGCCCGAGGTCGCTGCCAAATACGACTTCAGCGGTGAAATGAAAAATAAGGACGCTAAAAACAGCAGGGCTTATTATCTTTTCGCTACTCCGAAAACCGGTACTGATTACAAACTTTCCGTTTGGATGGATAGTTTGGGCAATGCCTACAAATGTACCGATGCAGAATCTGCTAAAGCCAAGTCAACAAGCAAAACCGGCAATACAGGCTGTGAACAGGTAGGTTATAAAAAATAGAGGACTAAATCGGCTCTTTTATTTATAGTGGATTAAATTTAAACCAGTACGGCGTTGCCTCGCCTTGCCGTACTATCTGTACTGTCTGCGGCTTCGTCGC
>NZ_CEXQBZ010000078.1:0-5639 GCF_982712965.1 Neisseria flava
TCTTAAGTCCGCAGAGTATGCCATGGTTAAACCTTCAAAGTTGAGTATTGTACTATTTTGTTTTTAATTGACTATAATCAGGGTTTCGTTGCGGTAGTCGCCCGTGCCGTTGACAGACAATCCGGCAGACCGTTCGCCTTTGCGTCCGCTGTTTTTAGTCAGAGCGGCGGCGGGGGCGTTCAAAAGCGATGTGGAAGTGGTAACGCTGGAGAGCGCATCAGCTTTGGTAGTGGCAGTAGTATCGTAGGTGGGATAGCTGTATTGGGTGGCGCTGTCGGGGTTGTTTTGGTAGCCGCCGCGAATCAATGCGTCGATGGAGTAGCGTCCGCCGGTAATGTTGCCCGATCCTTGATCGCCCATGGTAGAAACGTAAAGGGCGACTTTTCGGCCTTTCAGGGCAGACAGATCCATTTCTTTGACGGCGGCACGGGACGAGGCGGCGACGAGTTCTTGTTCGACGGCAAAGCGTTTGCCGCCGCCGTGTGAAGGAATGCCGGTCAGTGTACCGCAGCCGGTGAGCAGGAGGGCGGATAGGGTAAGTGTAGAGAGAAGAATTTTCATGTTGTTCCTTAGATTTGCGTATTAAAAAAACTGAGGTTGGTTAACCTTCCTTAGTTTAATTTAATTTTAAATAAAAAATGTAAAGAACAACTTAAACGGTATATTTGAAGGACAAAAGGATAATGTCGTCTGAAAGCAGAAATTAATTTTTCAGACGACCTTTTGATCTTAATAAACCCGACGCGCGGGATACGGGCGCGGGTAAGGCGGGTAGGGATAGCCGTAGCGGTGTACCGACTCGCTGTCCTGATAGATGACGGTCGTTCCCGGCGGGGCGTTGACGGTAACGGTTTTGTTGATGGTGGTTTGGGAATGGACGGGCAGGTCGAGGACGGCGGTGCGCCCGTATGGGGTTTCGGTGTAGAAGCAGCCGCCCAGTGCGGTCAGCGTGAAGGCGTAAAGTAGGGATTTCTTCATAAGATTCCTTCATTCAAAACGAAACGGTAAGGGGTCGTCTGAAAACACAGTTTCGATACGGTTGAAGCCGATTTTGGGGTTTCAGATGACCCTTTTATAGCCAACATCCTTAACTTTAAATACGGCATATCATCAAATTCCGTCATTCCCGCCCCCGCCTGCGCGAGGACAGGCTACGGCGGGGACGGGCATAACGGCAACCAATAAGTTGCGTATCGAAAATAAAGTCATTTGACTATATCCAGCCGAACAGATGAACCGGCGTTTTTTCAGACGACCTTCCCGCTTACCTTAACACGGTCTTCGTCCAGCGGCTGACCCATTGTTTCTGTTTGGTGTCGATGTCGTTGCGGCTGGGCGAGTCGGTGTGTTTCGGAGCTTGGGCGAACTCGAACACTTTAGGCAGCGGCGTGTTTTTCACGGCGGGATAGACCCACATTTCGGTCGGCAGGGCTTTTTGCACTTCGCCGCTTTGCAGCCACTGTACGAGTTTCGCCGCCAGCTCGGGCTGTTTCGCGCCTTTCAAGACTGCCGCTCCTTCGACTTGGCGGAACACGCCGCCTTTGAGGAAGAGGTTGCCGGTCGGCGGCACGCTGTATTTGCCTTTGGAGTAGTGGACTTCGGCGGCGGGGCTGGCGGCGTAGCTGACGACGAGCGGATACGCGCCGCCGTTTTGGGTGAAGTCGGTGTAATAGGCTTCACTCCAGCCTTTGGCGACTTTCACGCCGTTTTGACGCATCTGCGCCCACCATTTGAACGCACCCTCTTCGCCCATGCCGCCGATGTTCGCCATCAGGAAGGCAAGTCCGGGCGAGGACGTGGCGGGCGACGGCGTAACCAGCAGGTTTTTATATTCTGGGCGGGTCAAGTCCTGCAAGGTTTTGGGCAGCGGCAGTTTTTTCTGTTCAAACCATTTTTTGTCGTAGTTGAGGGTAACGTAGCCGTAATTGACTGCCGCGATGACGGGCATCCCCGCTGAAACGGGCGCGGATTTGGGCTGCGCCGCCGCCAGTATGCCCGCTTCGCGCGCTTTGCCGATGTTGGCGTTGTCCAAACCGTACACCACGTCGGCAATCGGGTTTGCCTTACTGAGAATCAGCTTATTGAGCATTTCGTTGCCGCTGCCCGCCTTAATGACGGAGACTTTGGCGTCGTTGGCTTTTTCAAACTGCGCGAGGACGGATTGGGGCAGGCTGAAGGATTTGTGCACGGCAAGGCGCACTTCGGTCTGGGCGGATAAGTTTGCCGAAGCCAGCAAGAAGGCGAGGGCGGATAATTTCAGTTTCATTCTCTAACCTTTGTACGGGTAAAATACGAAACATCATAACAAAATCCGCACCAACACACGACATGAACCTTTCCCCCGTCTGGCTGTTCGACCTCGACAACACGCTGCACAACGCCAATGCAGGCATTTTCTACATCATCAACCGCGCCATGACTGACTACATGGCGCAACGTCTCAAGCTCTCCGAAGAAGCGGCGTCCGACCTGCGTCAGGACTACTGGCACCGGTACGGCGCAACGCTTGCCGGCCTGCAAATCCACCATCCCGAAATCGACATCCGCGAATTTCTGCGCGAAAGCCATCCCATCGCGCAAATCTTGGCAAAATTGCAGGGCATGGAGGGAACCGAAAGCGTTTTAGGTCGTCTGAAAGGACGCAAAGCCGTTTTTTCCAACGGCCCTTCGTTTTACGTCCGCGCTATCATCGGGGCATTGGGTTTGGCAAACCGTTTTGACGCACTCTTCGGCACGGACGACTTCGGACTGCGCTACAAGCCCGACCCGCAAGCCTACCTGACCGTCTGCCGCCTGCTCGACGCCCACCCCGGACAGTGCATCATGATCGACGACAGCGCGGACAACCTGCACCAAGCCAAAGAGCTGGGCATGAAAACCATATGGTTCGGCAGCAAAGCCCATCCCCTGCCCTTTACCGACGCCGTTGCAAAAGATATGCAGGCGCTCGCCGAATGTGCCGAAAAATTGTCGGCACTCGTCTGAAACCTTTACAATATTGGGTTTGAACAACGGCACCAAGCCGCCCGACCACAAGGACAACCATCATGCGATACACCGCCCTCATCCTCGCCGCCGCAGCCGCCCTGACCGGCTGTACCTGGGAAACCTACCAAAACGAATCCGGCCACACCTCCCTGCGCCCCAAATACGAAAAAGGCACGCGCATCTATTACGAAGACGGCACCTACTCCCGCGATATGCGTTACAACCAATACCGCCCCGAACGCCGCACCCTCAAACCGCTGCACGGCGACCAAGAAAACGTACGCGGCACGACATGGAACAAACCCCAAGGCGCCGGACACACCGCGCCCGAAACGCAAACTGAGGAATAATCCGCCCGTAGAGGTCGTCTGAAACCGTCTTTTCCGTTTCAGACGACCTCAAACATAACCGCCATTCCGTTCGTTCCCATATCTGCCGTCCTTCTCAAGGAGAAAACCATGCGTTCCCTCGCCCTGATTTTCGTTACCGCCGCCATCCTGAGCGGCTGCACCTCAGACCGCTACGACTTCGACAGCCGTCCCGCCGACACATCCGCGCGCACGCCCCTGAAACCGACCACACTCGACCGCTTGGAACATGGCAGCCATGCCGACTCTTACCGGTTCACCCCCAAACCCAACAAACCATAACCCCCAAACGTCCGCACGCCAAACCCAAATAAAAAGGTCGTCTGAAACCCCAAAACCCCGTTCAGACGACCCCTAAATACCCCCTTCATCAACATTGCATTCGAGAAAGCCCATCATGTCCGCCACACCCCTCAACATCGTCATCCTCGCCGCCGGCAAAGGCACGCGCATGTATTCCAAAATGCCCAAAGTGCTGCACCGCATCGGCGGCAAGCCCATGGTCGAGCGCGTTATCGACACCGCCGCCGCCCTGAATCCCCAAAACATCTGCGTCGTCATCGGACACGGCAAAGACCAAGTTTTAGACACCGTCAAACGCGACGTCGTCTGGGTCGAACAAACCGAACAACTCGGCACCGGCCACGCCGTCAAAACCGCCCTGCCCCACCTCGCCGCCGAAGGTCGCACGCTGGTGCTGTACGGCGACGTTCCCCTGATTGACACCGCCACCCTCGAAACCCTGCTCGAAGCCGCAGGCAGCGAAGTCGGACTGTTGACCGACGTTCCCGCCGACCCGACAGGCTTGGGCCGCATCATCCGCGACAGCCAAGGCAACGTAACCGCCATCGTCGAAGAAAAAGACGCCGACGCCGCCCAAAAAGCCGTCCGCGAAATCAACACAGGCATCCTCGTCCTGCCCAACGCCAAACTCGAAAACTGGCTGAACAGCCTCTCCAGCAACAACGCCCAAGGCGAATACTACCTGACCGACCTCATCGCCAAAGCCGTTGCCGACGGCATCAAAGTCCATCCCGTCCAAGTGCGCGCCTCCCACCTCGCCGCCGGCGTGAACAACAAACTCCAGCTTGCCGAACTCGAACGCATCTTCCAAACCGAACAAGCGCAAGAATTGCTCAAAGCAGGCGTCACCCTGCGCGACCCCGCCCGCTTCGACTTAAGAGGTCGTCTGAAACACGGACAAGACGTCGTGATTGACGTCAACGTCGTCCTCGAAGGCGACATCGAAATCGGCGACAACGTCGAAATCGGCGCAAACTGCGTCATCAAACACGCCAAAATCGGCGCAAACAGCAAAATCGCCCCCTTCTCCCACCTCGAAGACTGCGAAGTCGGACAAAACAACCAAATCGGCCCCTACGCCCGCCTGCGTCCGAAAGCCCGCCTTTCAGACGACGTACACGTCGGCAACTTCGTCGAAATCAAAAACGCCGCCATCGGCAAAGGCACCAAAGCCAACCACCTCACCTACATCGGCGACGCCGAAGTTGGTAGCAAAACCAACTTCGGCGCAGGCACGATCATTGCCAACTACGACGGCGTGAACAAATACAAAACCATCATCGGCGACGAAGTCCGCATCGGCTCCAACTGCGTCCTAGTCGCCCCCGTCACCCTCGGCAACAAAGTTACAACCGGCGCAGGCAGCACGATTACCAAAAACGTCGAAGACAACAAACTCGCCCTCGCCCGCGCCCGCCAAACCGTCATCGAAGGTTGGGTACGTCCCGAAAAAGGGGATAAGAAATAGAGCAGTAAATCGCTTTCCTCCTAGATTCGTATCAACCCAAAAGGTCGTCTGAAAACTTAAAACAACAAGTTTTCAGACGACCTTTCATTTAACCCTACAAGCTCGGAATAAACCCAGCCCGTAGCGTGGGCTTTGCCCGCAAACCTGTTGTCTGACAATCAAAATCGGGCAGTTATCTTTATGTTCATTTCGCGGGCAAAGCCCACGCTACCCGTTGCAGCAACAGCAACCTGTCCCTTCCCCCGTCTGGTGGGGGAAGGTTAGGATGGGGGTGGTTTCTGAGGTTTAGGTAAAATCAAATTCGTACAATCCGCAGAACCACCCTCTCCCCGGCCCTCTCCCGCCGGACGGGAGAGGGGGGCAGGTTACCAGTCGAAACGAGGTCGTCTGAAGACTCTGAGATTTGAGTTTGGGAGAAACAAACTCACTCCCCTCGTTTTCAGACGACGGCGGATTCGCATTTGAAGTGCAACTTTCCCTAACAGAAAAAGGCCAGTATGCGGTAGCATACG
>NZ_CEXQBZ010000079.1:0-5520 GCF_982712965.1 Neisseria flava
GAACGATTCTCTAAGGTGCTGAAGCACCAAGTGAATCGGTTCCGTACTATCTGTACTGTCTGCGGCTTCGTCGCCTTATCCTGATTTAAATTTGATCCACTATAGTTCGGCTTAAAGGTCGTCTGAAAACCGGACAACCAGGTTTTCAGACGACCTTTCGCCAAGCGAACGGGTATAATATCTCCTGTTTCCATCCCGCACACACAAGGATCCCCATTATGGCAGCCTCGCCCGAAGCAAAGTTCACCGAAGAAAAAATCCTGTGGATCAAACACCATACGCCCAAACTGATGACTTTTGCCATCAGCCGCCCTGAATCCTACCGCTTCTCGGCAGGACAGTTTTCGCGGCTCGGGTTTCGCGACGGCGAAGGCTTTATCTGGCGCGCGTATTCCGTCGTGTCCGCCGAATACGCCGACACGCTTGAATATTTTGCCGTCTTGATCGAAGGCGGCCCCATGTCCGCGCGGTTCGCCGCCATGAAAGAGGGCGACACCATACTGCTCGACAAAACCGCTACGGGCTTCCTCCTGCCCGAACGCTTCCCCGACGGCAAGGATTTGGTCATGCTCTGCACCGGTTCGGGCATCGCGCCTTTCCTTTCCATCATCGAGCAGCCCGAAATCTGGCAGCGTTTCGAACGCTTGATTTTGGCGCACTCAGTTTCTTTCGCCGATGAACTGATTTTCAGACGACGTGTTGAAGCGTTGAAAGACCATCCGCTGATTGGCGAGTATTTCCACAAATTCCGCTTCGTCCCCATTACCACGCGCGAGGAAACCGAAGGCGCGTTGAGCGGCAAGCGCATTCCCGAGCTGCTGAAAGACGGCAGCCTCGAAACATACGCGGGATTCAAGTTCGCCAAAGCGGACACGCGCTTTATGGTCTGTGGCAATCCCGCCATGGTCAAAGACACGTTCCAAGCCCTGATGGACTTGGGCTTCGCCATGCACCGCAACCGCATCCCGGGCGAAATCATGATGGAAAACGGGTTTTAAACCCTTTGAGAAAGAAAGGATTTTCCTTGTCCAAACGCAACATTTTCCCCGTCGACAAATCTTTGGAGCAACCCGAGCGCGTGATGCTGGTCGGGGTGATGTTGAGCGCGGATTATTCGGGCGCGAACGAAGTGCGCGAGCGGACTTTTCAGACGACCTTGGACGAGGCGGCGGAATTGGTCGCGGCGGCGGGCGGCGAGCTGGTGTTGCGGGAAACCGCCAAGCGCGACAAGGCGCATACGGCTTATTTCGTCGGCACGGGCAAGGCGGAGGAGCTGGCGGCGGCGGTGAAGCTGCACGATATCGGCTTGGCGGTGTTCAACCATGAATTGACGCCGACGCAGGAGCGCAATTTGGAAAAAATCCTGCAATGCCGCGTCCTCGACCGTGTGGGTCTGATTTTGGCGATTTTTGCCAAACGCGCCCAATCGCAGGAGGGTAAATTGCAGGTGGAGCTGGCGCAGTTGAACCATTTGAGCGGGCGGTTGGTGCGCGGCTACGGGCATTTGCAGAGTCAGAAAGGCGGTATCGGTTTGAAAGGGCCGGGCGAGACGCAGTTGGAAACCGACCGCCGCTTAATCGGGCAGAAAATCACGGCGTTGAAAAAACAGTTGGTGCAAGTGAAAAAACAACGTGCCACGCGCCGCAAATCTCGGATGGAAGGTCGTCTGAAAACCTTTGCCATCGTCGGCTATACCAACGCGGGCAAATCCAGCCTGTTCAACCGTCTGACCAAGGCGGACGTGTTGGCGAAAGACCAGCTTTTCGCCACGCTGGATACGACGGCGCGGCGTTTGTTTTTGTCGCACGAGGCGGGCGTGATTCTGACGGATACGGTCGGTTTCGTCCGTGATTTGCCGCACAAGCTGGTGTCGGCGTTTTCGGCGACGCTGGAGGAAACGGCTTTGGCGGATGTGTTGCTGCACGTCGTCGATGCGTCCAATCCCGATTTCGAGCGTCAGATGGACGATGTGAATGTGGTTTTAGAAGAAATCGGCGCGGATGAAGTGCCTCAGCTTGTCGTGTACAACAAAATCGACCTACTGCCGGAAGGCGTGCGCGATGCGGGCGTGTTGCGGGACAATTCGGGACGCGCCGTCGGCGTGAATATTTCGGTTGCGAAAAGTCTGGGCTTGGACGCTTTGCGCAAGGCGATGATTGAACGGGCGTTGGAAAACGGCGGCAAGGGGTTGTCTGAAAACTGCAAATCCGAATAAAAACAAGATGTTTTGACTGCCGTTGTTTCTCAATGGGAAGGGCAGCGGGGGCGGATTTCGATTTCTGTCCATTGTTTGCCGCCGCGTGTTTTAAAAGGTCGTCTGAAAAATAAAGGCCGTTTGGAAAACAAAGATAAATCAGGGAGGGTTTATCTTTATTTCCAAACGGCCGTTTAAAGGGTTTACCGCTTAGAAAGGAAGGAGGCGGCGTTTTTTCATAACGTTTTCGTAAATCATCCATGCCGCCAAGCTCAGGTAGGCGACGCTGGACAGGATGCCGATAACGGCAAAAATAGGTAGCAGGCGGTCAATCATGATGTTTTCCCGAGTAAGTAGTTAATGGAAATTTTTGTGTAAAAGCGTAATGTTTTGTATTTTTTACCGCACTGTTTGTACGGAATATGCGCATAGTATGCAGCTTCAAATTGAGTCGGTCAACAAAAATGTAGTGCGTTTTTTCAAAAAAGTTCCGTTTTTACATTAAAATAATCGGTAAATTCGCACGATATGCGGTATCAGAACGTAACCGTTCGTCTGTTGATGAGAGGTTATATTATTGAAAAATATAAATAAAAGTAATAAAAATATGCAAATTGTTTTAAAATAAACGTTTTGTAAAATATTTTTAAAAATCTGCTAAAAAGCGACACTTTAATAAAGTTTACATTTTTAAACATTTTAAATCCAAGTTTGCAACGGCAAACCATCTGTCGGCACACCATCAGGCACATATTATGAATCAAACGGAAAGAACCTGTTTCCATTGCGGTCTGGAAGTCCCCGAACACCTCCATTTGACCGTCCGCTACGAAAATGAAGACCATGAAACCTGCTGCGCGGGTTGTCAGGCGGTGGCGCAGAGCATTATTGATGCAGGTTTGGGCAATTATTACAAACAACGTACCGCCGACGCGGAAAAATCCGAATTACCGCCGCCGGAAGTGTTGTCGCAACTGAAATTGTACGATTTGCCCGAAGTGCAGGCGGATTTTGTCGAGGTCGGGGAAGGGGATGAACGCGAGGCGGTGTTGATGCTGGGCGGCATTACATGTGCGGCGTGCGTATGGTTGATTGAGCAGCAGCTTTTACGGACGGCGGGCGTGGTGCGTGTGGATTTGAATTACAGTACGCACCGCTGCCGCGTGGTGTGGGACGAGGGCAGAATCGCGCTGTCGGACATTCTTTTGAAAATCCGCAAAACAGGTTATACCGCCGCGCCTTACGATGCGCAAAAAGTCGAGGCGCAGGCGCAGAAAGAGCGCAAACAGTTTATCGTCAGGCTGGCGGTCGCGGGTTTGGGCATGATGCAGACGATGATGTTTGCCGTGCCGACCTATCTTTACGGCGGCGACATCGAACCGCTGTTTTTGGAAATCCTGCACTGGGGCGGCTTTTTGATGGTGCTGCCCGTCGTGTTTTACAGCGCGTTGCCGTTTTACCGCGGCGCGTGGCGCGATTGGAAAAACCGCCGCGTCGGCATGGATACGCCGATTGCGATTGCGGTCGTGATGACCTTTGTCGCGGGTATTTACAGCCTTGCCGTCAATGCGGGGCAGGGGATGTATTTCGAGTCCATCGCCATGCTGCTGTTTTTCCTGCTGGGCGGGCGGTTTATGGAACAAATCGCAAGGCGCAGGGCAGGGGATGCGGCGGAGCGGCTGGTGAAACTCGTTCCCGCGTTCTGCCACCGCCTTCCGTCTTATCCCGACAGCGAGGAAATCGAAGAAGCGGCGGTTGTACAGCTTCAGGTGGGCGACGTGATCGTCGTCAAGCCCGGCGAAGTTATCCCTGTGGACGGCACGGTGTTGTCCGGAGAGAGTGAAGTGGACGAAGCCATGCTGACGGGCGAGAGCCTGCCCGTCGTCAAAAGGTCGTCTGAAAACGTTACCGCAGGCACGCTCAATACGGGCAGCCCGCTTGTTATCCGAACCGACCGCACCGGCAACAACACGCGCCTGTCGCACATCGTCAAACTGCTCGACCGCGCGCTCGCCCAAAAACCGCGCGCCGCCGAGCTTGCTGAGAAATACGCCTCCAGCTTCGTGTTTGGCGAATTGTTGCTTGCTATCCCTGTCTTTATTGGCTGGACATGGTATGCCGACGCGCAAACCGCCTTGTGGATTACCGTCGCGCTGCTGGTCATCACTTGCCCGTGCGCACTCTCGCTTGCCACGCCGACCGCGCTTGCCGCCTCCACAGGCGCGCTTGCCGACGACGGCGTGTTAATCAGCGGCAAACAAAGCCTCGAAACACTCGCCCAAATCGACGATGTCGTGTTCGATAAAACCGGTACGCTGACCAAAGGACAACTTTCCGTCAGCCGAATCATCCCCTTAGGTCGTCTAAAAACAGAAGAAGCACTCGCCGCCGCACAAGCCCTAGAATATCAATCCGAACACCCCATTGCCCGCGCCATCTTGAACCACACGCTTTCAGACGACCCCGCCCCTGCGCCCGAATACACAGTCTCCCAACGCGTCAACCGTATCGGACAAGGTGTCAGCGCGCAAATGACCTATAAAGGCGAAACCCAAGTTTGGGCATTGGGTCGCGCCGATTTCGTCGCCGGAATAGCCGGTGTGTTGCCTGACGAAGCCGCCAACATCGAACACGCAGGCAGCATGGTGTTTCTCGGCAACCAAAGCGGTTTTCAAGCCGTCCTCCTGCTCGAAGACCAAATCAAAAACAGCGCCGCCGCCATGCTCAACATCCTCAAACAACAAGGCATCCGCACGCACCTACTCAGCGGTGACCGTACAAATGCCGTCGCACAAGTTGCGCAGGCACTCGGTTTGGACACCTACCGCGCCGAAGCCTCGCCCGAAGACAAGCTCACCTATGTGGAAGACTTGCAGAAACAGGGCAGAAAAGTCTTAATGGTCGGTGACGGCATCAACGACGCCCCCGTCCTCGCCCAAGCCGACGTATCCGCCGCCGTCGCAGCAGGCGCAGATGTCGCACGCGACGGCGCCGATCTGGTCTTGCTCAACGACGATTTGAACATCCTGCCCGCCACCATCGCCCAAGCCCGCCGCACACGCCAAATCATCCGCCAAAACCTCGCCTGGGCAAGCGCATACAACATCATCGCCGTCCCGCTCGCCGTCTTAGGCTACGTCAAACCCTGGATCGCCGCATTGGGCATGAGCCTCAGCTCGCTGTTTGTAGTGGGCAACGCGTTGAGATTGTTGAAGAAAAGAAAATAGTTAGCTTGGGAAGAAAGAGGTCGTCCTTGGATTCGGATTTCAAGTGCAACACTAGTGTATCAGTGGTTTGAACAGATTCAAGAATAAAACACTTGGCGT
>NZ_CEXQBZ010000080.1:0-5339 GCF_982712965.1 Neisseria flava
TTATTCTTGAATCTGTTCAAACCACTGATACACTAGTGTTGCACTTGAAATCCGAATCCAAGGTCGTCTGAAAACCAATATTTTGGTTTTCAGACGACCTTTAGCAATTATTGAGATTACAACTGATCTTTTTGCGCCAAAATCCTGCGGCTGCCGTTGATGTCTGCGGGGGAAACGACACCGGCGTTTTCGAGTGCTTCCATCAGGTTGGCGGCGCGATTGTAGCCGATGCGCAACTGGCGTTGCAGGGAGGAGATGGAGGTTTTTTTGCTTTCCAGAATATAGGCGACGGCTTGGTCGAACAGTTCGTCGCTGCCCGCATTTGGATTGACGATATTGGTGGTTTCCAGCGCGGCTTCACCACTGAGCAGACCTTCGATATAGTCGGCAGGGGCTTGCGATTTGACGTAGTTGACGACTTGATGCACCTCGTCATCTGAAACGAACGCGCCTTGCAGGCGAGTCGGCTCGGCGCTGCCCGGTTGCAGGAACAGGGAGTCGCCGTATTTCAGCAGTTCGTCCGCGCCCATTTGGTCGAGGATGGTACGGCTGTCGATTTTGCTTTGCACGGTAAACGCCATGCGCGTCGGGATATTCGCTTTAATCAAGCCGGTGACGACATCGACGCTCGGTCGTTGGGTCGCGACAATCATATGGATGCCGGCGGCACGCGCTTTCTGGGCGAGGCGGGCGATTTGTTGCTCGACGGCTTTGCGTTCGGTCATCATCAGGTCTGCCAACTCGTCGATAACGACCACAATCATCGGCAGTTTTTCTAGCGGCTCGGGATCGTCCGGATTCAGGCTGAACGGGTTGGGCATGGGTTGGCCCGATGCTTTGGCGGCCTCGACTTTTTGGTTGAAGCCTTCCAAGTTGCGCACGCCGGCGTGGGAAAGCAGGCGGTAGCGTTTTTCCATTTCGGCGACACACCAGTTCAACGCCTGACCTGCTTCGCGCATATCGGTAACGACCGGGCAAAGCAGGTGCGGAATGCCGTCGTAAATACTCAATTCGAGCATTTTCGGGTCTATCATGATGAAGCGGACTTCGTCGGGCGTGGCTTTGAAAAGCATGGACATAATCATGCCGTTCACGCCGACGGATTTACCCGAACCGGTCATACCGGCGACCAAAAGGTGTGGCATTTTTGCTAAATCGCCGACGACGGGCGTACCGGAGATGTCTTTACCCAACGCGACGGTCAGCTTGGATTTGGCTTCGGTAAACACGGGAGAAGACAAGATTTCGCTCAACATCACGTCTTGGCGTTTTTCGTTGGGCAACTCGATGCCCATGGTGTTTTTGCCCGCGATGGTTTCCACGATGCGCACGGCTTGCAGCGACATGGAACGTGCCAAATCTTTAGACAAAGCAACGATTTGGCTGCCTTTTATGCCTTGCGCGGGTTCGATTTCATAACGCGTAATCACAGGGCCGGAAGTAGCGGACACGACTTGCACACCGATGCCGAATTCTGCCAACTTGGATTCAATCAGTTCAGCAGTGCGCTCCAATTCGGCGGGATTGATGCTGACGGGTTCGCCGTTGGGCAGGCGCAGCAGGCTCATGCTGGGTTTGTGGTATTCGCCTGTCTGTTGCGGCTCGTTGTCTTCAAACAAAGAAGCCTGAATTTTAGGTGGCGGCGCGACGGAGACCGCGACGGATTTGCGGTTACTGGTGCTGCCTGCAAGCGGGGCAACGGGCGTGGCGGTGATGTTTTTGGCTTCTTTCACCATACGGCGTGTATTTTCCGTTTCCAAGGCTTCGGCGGTCGAGCCGTCGTCCTTGCGTCTGCCCAATGCTTTTTTCAGACGACCCCAAATGCCTGAAAACAGGCTTTCGGTATTGCGTCCTGTTTTCGCCATCACTTCCAGCCAAGACACTTGCGCCAGCAAGGAAACAGAAAGCAGCAGCATGACGCACATAATCAGCAAGCTGCCGGATTTGCCCAGCAGCCAAGCCAAGCCCGAACCAGCCAAAGCGCCGACCAAACCGCCCGCACCGACAGGCAGGGTTTCGTCCAAAGTATTTTGAAGGGTGAAGTATTCGAGAATCGGGCTGCACACCAAAAGCAGGAACAAAGCCAGCGCGGCAACGCCGTGGTTGTACGATTTGTAGTTTTCGCGCTTTTGCAGCGGACGGAAATTTTTATAGAGGAAAACGCACGAAGCGACGATCCACCACCAAAACGACAGTCCGAAAAGATAATAGCCGACATCGGAAACATACGCGCCGAACAGCCCGCCGAAGTTGGCGATGCCGTCCGGTTTCGGCACGCTGCGCGACCATGCAGGGTCGGTCATTTTGAAGCTAGCGAGGGAAATGGCGATAAAGACCGTCACCATCAGCCCGAAGAGCCACAACGCGTCGTTAATCAGATTGACGACGTGTTCGGGGCGCGCTTTTTTTTCTTCATTTTTTTGCAGCGCTTTAGCAGCCTTCAAACGCTCGGAAACCTTGTTCGGCTCAGTCTGCGCCTTGGTTTGGCTTTGACGGCGCGTAGTCGGTTTAGCGTTTGTTTTGGCTTTCGGTTTGGATGCGGTTTTAGAGGATTTTGCGGTCATGGATGGATTTTTGATATTCGGTATAGGTCGTCTGAAAAGGGAAAACCGACGGGGAATCAATCCGTCGGGTGTAATGTGTGTTGGTTCAAATTATACCGTATTTACCGTTTCTGATAAAACAAGGTCGTCTGAAAAGGTTTTCAGACGACCTTGTTGTCCTAATTAGACTTTAGAACAGGTTGCTGACGAAAATCAGCAAAATCACCAACGGCACAAGGTATTTCACATAGGCAAACCAAATATTGACCGTCGTATGGTTGCCTTTATAAAGCAATTCGTCCTTCGCTTCGTCCTTCATAACGAAACCGACAAACAGCGCGGAGCCGAGCGCGGTCAGCATAAACAAGATGTTGCCGCTGATGTAGTCAAAGGCATCGAAAATATTTTTGCCGAACACGGAAACGTCTTTCCACGGGCCATAGCTCAAAATGGACGGGATGTTGCCGAAAATGAAGATGGCAGCCAATACAATCGTAATCGCGGCTGTACGACGGATTTTGGTTTTCTCCTGAATCGTTGTAATCAACACTTCATAAATGGTCAATGAAGTTGTCAGCGCGGCAATCAGGAGCAGCGAGAAGAAAATCACGGCGAATACAGGTCCTGCCCACATATTCGAGAACACAATCGGCAAACTTTGGAACACCAAAGTCGGACCGGAATTAGGGGCAACGCCGAAGCTGAAGAGCGACGGGAAAATCATAAAGCCCGCCAGTACGGCGATGATGGTATTGGTAATTGCCGTGATAACTGCGGTTTGAACCAGATTTTCGTTTTTATCCAGATAGCTGGACAAGGTAATCATCACGCCGAAACCCAAGCTCAGGGCGAAAAATACTTGCCCCAAAACGAAGACGAACAGTTCGGCGGTAATCTTGCTGAAGTCAGGCTTCAGATAGAAAGTAATCCCTTCCATCGCGCCCGGCAGGGTAACGTTACGCACGACCATGGCAATCAGGAACAAAAACAGTAGCGGCATCAGGTATTTCGCCGCTTTTTCAATGCCGCCGATGACGCCTTTGACCAAAATCCATTGGTTCACCGCCACAAACAGCAGCGTATAAAACGCAATTTCCCAAGGGCTGTTTTCGATATGTTCAGTGAAAAAGTTTTTCGTTATTTCGCCGCTGACAGGGCTGGAAATATTCAGATTTCCACCAATAATATTAACGATATAGCTGATCACCCAGCCGCCGAGCACCATGTAATACGCCATGATGCCAAACGCACCAATCAAGCCCATCCAGCCGACCAGTTTCCAAATTTTGGCGACAGGTTTGCCGTTCATCGAGCCGCCGAACGCATCCAGCGCGTTCACACCTTTGCGCCGTCCGATGACGTTTTCCACCAAAATCATCGGAATACCGATAACAAACATGGCGATACAGAATAAAAACACATACGCGCCGCCGCCGTTTTCACCGACCAAATACGGGAAACGCCACGTCGCTCCGAAACCGACAGTCGCGCCGGCAACGGTAAGGATATAAGTCAAACGGTTGGACCAAGTTTGACGGGGTTGGTTGGAAGACATAAAACACCATCTGCCTTATTGAGAAAACTTGAAATTATACGCGAACGGATTAACGGTTCTTAACTGAATATCAAAAAGCAGTATAGTGAAAATATCTAGGAATTTTGCATTTTTCAGGGGAAAACCATAAAGAAAAAGGTCGTCTGAAAACAAAATAGGGGATATAGATGGATACACCGGCAATCCACTGTCATTTTCTACCTATTAAAATGGCAGTGTCCATACTCGAATCTATGATATGGAAAAAACCTGCTTTGATCATGAAATCAAAGCAGGTTTTGATATTTGGTCGGAATGAGAGGATTCGAACCTCCGACCCCTTCGTCCCGAACGAAGTGCGCTACCGGGCTGCGCTACATTCCGAATGAGCAGGCATTATAGAGGAATTTTCGGAGGGATGCACGGATTTTGTCGGGGAAGTCGCCAGGATTCGGATAAACATTTGGATAATAAACATCTTATCGATATATCTATCGGCTTGGGTTTGAAAAGGTGGGAAATACTTACCGTTTTTCACATTTTCCTTGCTTGAAAGCAGGGATTTTATCTTTATGTTAGTATCCGCTATGGCTTCGAATATAAATACGGATTGGTCAGAATCGCTTCGGCTTAGAGATTAAGGAACAGTAATTATGCAATTTTTCGGTATCGGTTTTTTGGTTTTGATTTTTTTGGAAATCATGTCGATTGTCTGGGTTGCCGACTGGCTTGGCGGCAGCGTGGCGTTGCTGTTGATGGTCATCAGTTTCGTGTCCGGCGTATTTATGCTGCGCAATACGGGTCTGTCCGGCATTTTACTGGCAGGTGCGACGATACGGAGCGGAGGAAAGGTTTCGCTTTATCAAATGCTGTGGCCGATACGTTATGCTGTGGCAGCGGTATGCCTGATGAGTCCGGGCTTTATTTCGACGGGATTGGCATTATTGCTGTTGCTGCCGTTTAAAGGCCGCCCGGTCGTACAAGCGGAGATGGATGGGAATATGTTCGGGCAACGGCCGTTTTCAACTAAAGCACAAGATGATGATGTGATTGAGGGCGAATATACGGTAACAGGTGAAGATTCAGATACGAAGCAGCAGGCTTACATCGAACATAAAAAAGATTGAGATACGGAATCTGTCAGCCGGAATGGTTGGTTTGAAATAAAAAGGTCGTCTGAAAATATGAACTGCACCCCAAAAGTTGGACACATCCCCTCCAACTCACAAGGTGCAGTTTTTTTATGAGCAAATATACATTAC
>NZ_CEXQBZ010000081.1:0-5296 GCF_982712965.1 Neisseria flava
GGTCGATGTGTTTGGCGATCATGGCTTGTGCGGTTTGCTGGAAGAAGGTGCTCATGGAAAATCCCCTAAATGTCTTGATGGGAATTGAGGGGGATTTTGGGGAATTTTGCAAAGGTCTCTACCCATCTTGCACCCATTGCCATCTTTACCAATCTGTTTTACCTCCAATCCGCGTTAAATTAATGTTCATTCGGCTGCCTAGACAGTATAATTCCCGCCGTTTGAATCGAATATACGAGGTTTCGGATGAATCAGCTTAAATTGGCGGTTTCGGGCGCGCAGATTTTGTTTGTGGCGTTCGGTGCGATGGTGCTTGTGCCGCTTCTGACGGGGTTGAACCCTGCACTGGCATTGTTAGGCGCCGGGATTGGGACGTTGCTGTTCCAATTGGTTACTCGGCGTAAGGTGCCGATTTTTTTGGGTTCTTCATTTGCTTTTATCGCACCGATTATTTACTCGATTGGTGAATGGGGGCTGCCTTCAACGATGTTTGGCCTGTTTGCGGCCGGCTTTATGTATTTTGTATTCGCGGGCTTAATCAGGTGGCGAGGGTTGGCGGCGGTTCACCGCTTGCTGCCGCCGGTAGTCATCGGGCCGGTGATTATGGTCATCGGTTTGTCGGTAGCCGCTGCGGCAAGCAGTATGGCTATGGGGCAGGCTGACGGCAAACAGGTAATTGATTATGCAGACTCGTTGATTTTGTCGGGCTTTACTTTTGCGGTAACGGTCGTGGTGTCGGTTTTCGGCAGTCGCATGATGAAACTGGTGCCGATCTTGATCGGTGTGGCCTCGGGCTACACATTGGCTTTGATAATGGGCTTGGTAGATACTGCCGCCATCGTCAATGCGCCTTGGTTTGCAGTGCCTCATTTTGAAACGCCGCAAGTAAACTGGCAGGCTGCGCTGTTTATGCTACCGGTGGCGATTGCACCTGCCATCGAGCATATCGGCGGTATCATGGCTATTGGAAATGTTACCGGTCAAAACTATACGAAAGATCCGGGTTTGGATAAGACGCTGGCGGGCGACGGCTTGGGCGTATGCGTAGCCGGTTTGATCGGCGGACCGCCGGTAACGACTTACGGCGAGGTTACAGGCGCGGTGATGATTACGAAAAACAGCAATCCTGTCATTATGACTTGGGCGGCGATTTTTGCCATTGCAATGGCGTTTTTCGGTAAATTCAATGCGTTTTTAGCTTCCATCCCGATGCCTGTCATGGGTGGCATTATGCTGCTTTTGTTCGGTACGATTGCATCTTTGGGTGTGAAAACGCTGATTGATTCGAAGGTTGATTTGATGCTGCCTAAAAATCTGGTTATCGTCAGCTCTGTGTTGACGACAGGTATCGGCGGTATGGTCATCAAAATCGGTACGTTGAGCTTTGCCGGAGTGGGCTTGTGCGCAATATTGGCCATTATTTTGAATATACTGTTGCCGGATAGAGAACAATAGTCATCAGCTTAAAAAGGTCGTCTGAAATTTTTCAGACGACCTTTTTGCTTCTTTATTTCGACCAACCGCCGCCCAATGCCTTATACAGCGACACCAGCATCTGCGCCCTTGCCAGTCGCGCCGCAATCAGGTTTTCCTGCACTTGGTCTTCAGCGATATGGGCTTTGAGGGAGACATCCAGCGTTTTGTAGCCGTTGCGGAACATTTTTTCCGTATCGGCAGCATGGCGTGCTGCCTGATTATGGGCGGTCTGCAGCAGCTCGGTTTGACGGCTTAGCGATTCCACGCCTTGATACGCACTATCGACTTCGCCCAGTGCGGTCAGGAGCCGTTTGTCGTATTCCAGCAATGCCGTCTGAAGGCGCGCGTCGGCGGCTTTGATGTTGGCTTTGATGCGGCCGTTGGTGAACAGCGGCGTCTGTATGCCCACCGACAGCAAACTTGCCCAGCCGGTCAGCGAACGGTCGCCGTCCACACCGATGCGCCCTCCCTGTCCCATAAAGCTGATGGTGAAGCGCGGCAGCAAATCGGCTTTGGCACTGGCGAATTTGGCGGCGTAGGCATTAACTTGCGCCACCTGTGCGCGCAGGTCGGGGCGGCGTTCCAGCAAGCCTTGCGGCGTTTGCCCGCTTGGAGCGGAAGGTTGGTGCGCCAACGCATCGACAGACGATTCGGGCAGCGTAAACGTCTGCGGCACGTTACCGGTCAAAACGGCGATACTGCGCACATAAGCGGCGTATTCCGCCGCTATCGTGGCGCGTTTGGCTTCCGCTGCGGTCAGTTGCACTTTCGCCTCGTTCACTTCATAGCCGCTGACATGTCCCGCCTTAAACCGACCTTCGATATAGCGCACCATACGCCGCAAGGTAGCAACGGTTTGGTCGGCGGTTTTCAGACGGCCTTGTGCCGCACGCGCCTTGAAATAATTGTCGGCAATATCGCCCGCCACCAGCATTTGCGCGCCATACGCCAGCTCCTGCTGCCCGAGTGCGGCATAACGGGCGGCATCGGCATCGCTGCGTTTCTTGCCGAAAATATCCGGCTCCCACGAAGCGGCCAGTCCGCCGTACATGCTGGTGCCTGTGGACTCGATGGTATCGCCGTTTAAAGACGAGGCCTGCGGATAACGCGAGAGCAACGCTCTGGCATTGCTGTCGAGCGGGTTATCCATTTGGCTGTAATTCGCCCCCACCTTGCCGCTCAGTCCAACGGTCGGCCCCAAATCGGCACGCGCCGCCCCCGCCACGGCACGGGCTTCGTTCAGACGGCTGACAGCGATTTTCACATCATGCCCCTGCGCCAAACCTTGCGCGATTAATCCGCTTAACACCGGATCGTTCCACTGCTGCCACCACGCCCCGATGTCCGCATCACCCTTTGCCGCCGCATCCTGCGTAAACGTTTCAGGCAACTCAACCTGACTGTTTAACGGAACTTCTGTGTTTTTACAGGCAGCAAGCGCCAAGGCTGCGGCAATACACAATAAATGGATTTGATTGAATTTCATCGTATTTTCCTTTTTGAAAAGGTTTTAGCGTTCCGTTTTGGCGAAATTTGCTTCGCTCGTTTTCAGAGTGCGCAGCCTCTCGACGGGACAACCGTTCAGACGACCTTTCAGAAGATTTTTTGCGAAACAATGTAAGCCTGCGGCTTACCGCCCTCTCCCCACCCCACTCCCACGGGGAGAGGGGGCAAAATTGGCTGAAATCCCAAAGTGGCTGAGGTTCGGTATCCTCAACTCCCCCTCCCGCGGGGAGAAGGGACAAATTGGCAGAAAATCTAAAACATGGTAGGGTTTCTATATCCTCAACTCTCTCCCTCGGGGAGAGGGGACAAATCGGTTGGAAATCTAAAACACGGTTGGGTTTCAGCATCCTCAATCCCCTCTCCCCATGGGAGAGGGTTAGGGAGAGGGCAACGAACCGTCAGGTTTGCTTTTTAGCGATCCTCGGCAGGAAGACCTCATCAACCCTGCCGTTCCAACATCCCTTGAAACCGCAACAATGCCAGCCATAAGAATCCTACGCCGATACAGCCCATGATCAACATATGCCCCCAGACGATTTCAATCCCCGCGCTGCGGAACAGGATGTCTTGCGAGAATTTCACAAACTGCGTCAGCGGCCAATATTCGCTGATCAGTTGCGTCGCGTGCGGCATGTTGCTGCGCGGGGATGCGCCGCCGGCAAACAGATTCATCACGATATACACCGGCAGCATCAGCATACCGAACTGCCCCATCGTCGATGCGAACGTGGCAATCATGATGCCCAGCGACGCCACCGAAAACAGGAACAACGCCAACCCTACCGCATAAAGCGGCACCGAACCGATGAGCGGCACGCCTATGCTCAAATGCACGATAAACCACAGCGACGACAGTGCCGCCACCCAAATCACGGCGGCATTTGCCAACACTTTGCCCATCATCAGTTCGAACGCATTGACCGGCATCACCAGCAAATGCTCGATTGTGCCGCGTTCGCGTTCGCGGATAACCGCCGCCCCCGTCAATAAAATCAGCAACATACAAGACATCGAGCCGATTTGCGAAGTCGGCATAAACCACGAGCTCTCGCCGTTGGGATTGTAATAAGTATTGATGACGGGGTTGATTAACTCCGGCCGTGTCACGCCGGTGAATTCGTAAATTTCGCGGTTGATAATTTGCGAAAGATAAGACGCGCCCACTCCCGCCTGCGTCATCGACGTCGCATCAACCAAAAGCTGCAAATCAGGATTGCGCCCTGCCGCCATGTCGCGCTGAAAATTGGGCGGTACTTCCAAAATAAAGGTGAATTCGCCCTTGTCCATCAATTCGTCCGAATCTTCGCGCCGCACGTCCTCTACCGGTTTGAAAAACGGATGCTGCACGGCATCGCGGATACGCATGGACAAGACCGAACGGTCTTGGTCGATGATGCCGACGGTGGCATTTTTCAAATCCGCGCCCACCTGCGCCATCTGATAAATCGTGGCGGTGAAGATATACGCAATCAGTACCATCAGCACCGGATCAGTCAGCACGCTGCGGAACTCTTTGAGCATCAGGGTCAGAATGTTTTTCAGGGTACGCATGGGGATTCCTGTTTAAACGCTATGGATGAAGGTCGTCTGAAAACCTTATCTGTTCTTCAGACGACCTTTGTACAGTACATCGCCTACTATCTGGTTCTTTATGGGAATCACCAAACTTACCGCAACAGTATCGCCATACTGCAAAAATTTTCACAGGCAACATTTTCCGAAACGCAATTTTTTGTTTAAGCCCGCAACGTAAGTCAACTGCTTAATCACCAAGATATTCGTATAATCTTCAAGCGCACGGATACTGTGTGTCTCACCAGGTTCGAGCCGGACGATTTGCAGGCCTTCGGTATGTAAAGTTTCAGATGACGTCGAGATTTGCGCACTACCGTTCAACACAATCAACAAAATAATCGCTTCGGCTTCATAGGGCGGAATTTCATTGTCTTTCTGCAAAGAAAGCTGGACGATTTCCTGATCAGTATCACTGCTGATCACCCCGCCCAACAAGGCTTTGGGATTTAAGGTATATTGTTTCATCATCGCTCCTTTTCTATTTTTACATTTTCAAAAATTAAGAACATACATACGGCCGTTTTCACAGTATATATTCTTGAAAACCAATATTTAGGGCAGCATATCGGTATAAAGTTCTACTCAAACAGCCCCTTTGATAAATTACCCGGACAGGCACTCTGTAGAAATCAACAGTGTTGTTTACACTTTTGGCTTTTGCCTGAAGACCCGTTTGAGCAGCTATCCGGCATTGTCAAGAATGTCGATAGACACGGGAAACCCGCTCTGTTCTTGATAA
>NZ_CEXQBZ010000082.1:0-5199 GCF_982712965.1 Neisseria flava
CCGGCGGTTTGAATAATGGTGGCGTCAATGACGGCGGCGGATGCTTTCTCTATTTTTAGGCCTTTTGCGGTCAGTTGTCGGTTAATCAGTTCCAGCAGTTCGGACAGGGTGTTGTCTTGCGCCAGCCAGTTGCGGTAGCGGCATAAGGTGCTGTAATCGGGGATGCTCAACTCGTCAAAACAGCAAAACAGGTTGAAATCGATGCGGGTGATGAGGCTGTGTTCGAGTTCGGGATCGGAGAGGCTGTGCCATTGTCCGTAGAAGCGCAAGAGCGACGCGAACGAATGAAAAAACAGTTCGCCGACTAAAATATAGATGTAGAAACCTTAAAAGGCCGTCTGAAATACTATTTGCACTCATTCCCGATTTGCCGCAACGGATGTTATCGGGCGGATTGGCAAAAGCGGAATTGCCCGCCGTCCGCACAGGCTTGGGATTCATCGATCGCAAGCTCGGCGGCTTTCTCGAACTGGGCTGGTATGCTTATCAAATGAAGCTCATCGGCACAGGCAACACCCCGCAGCCGAAACGCTCCGCGTGGGCGGAACTGTTCCGCCTGCTGAAAAACATCCGCCAACACCGCCTGCGTTCCGAACGGGCGTAAAAAGTGCGGTGGAATTTTTGCAATTTTTCGCTTAAATTCCATCGCTTGCAGCTACAAAAGTGCGGTCTATTTTACGAATTTTTCTTTATATTCCCCAATAGTAATCTGCGCCCTTCAAATTCCTTGCCGGCAATTTCCAAAGCGAAGCGTTCTTTGTCGGCGTCGCGTACTTTGTCGTGTACGGCACGTAATTCCTGCACGCTAGCACCCAATGCCTTGACGATTTCATCGCCCATTTTCATGGAAGAATAGAAGGTTTCGCGCACTACGAAATCCGCTTCCGCTTTCACTAGGGCCAGCGCATTGCGTCTGTCCCAGGCGCGCACGAACACCTTGGCGTTCGGGTTGATATGATGAATATTTTCCACAATTCTGACCGCACTTTCTCCGTCGTCCACGCATACCGCTACGATGTCGGTGTGTTCTACGCCGCAGGCATGCAGCACGTCGGCGCGGGTGGCTTCGCCGTAATAGACTTTGAAACCGTATTCGCGTGCGACGTTGATGGTGTCGGGATCGTTGTCCAGAATGGAAATGGTGGCACCGTAGGCTAGCGGCATTTGGCTAACCACCTGCCCCATGCGCCCGAATCCGATAATCAGCACGTTGCCGTTGAGTTCGCCCGCATGTTCTTCCACATCATCCACTTCCGCAGCTGCGCGGGGTTCTTTGAAATAGCGGTCGAACAGCATAACGCTGAAGGGTGTCATAATCATGGAGAGCACCACGATTGCCGTCATATTCGCTAGCACTTCCGCATTAATCGCCCGTTGTACGGCAGCGGAGGCGAGTAATACGAAGGCGAATTCACCGCCCTGCGACATCAGTACGGCGCGGTGTATCGCGGTGCGATGGCTTGCTTTGGCAAAACGCGCCACTCCATAAATGGCAAGGCATTTCAAGATAATCATCAGTACAGTGGCGGAAAGAATTACCTTCCAGTTATTGAGCACCGTTGCCACATCCAGCGACATCCCGACAGCTAAGAAAAACAGCCCGAGCAAAAGGCCTCGGAACGGTTCGATATCCGCTTCAAGCTGATGACGGAAGTCGGATTCCGACAGCAGCACTCCCGCCAGAAACGCACCCATCGCCATAGACAGACCGCCCAGCTCCATTAAATAAGCCGCACCGAGTACCACCAGCAGCGCGGCGGCAGTCATCACCTCGCGTGCTTTGGATTTTGCCAGAATTTTAAACAGCGGATTGAGCAGCCAAATACCTGTCGCAATCAACGCTGCCAAAGAAAGCGCGGCAACACCGATTTTCTGCCATAGCGGTACGGCATCGGCAACGGCATTGGGATTATCGGGTGCTAGAAATGCTACAATCGCCAGCATGGGCACAATCAGTAAATCTTCAAACAGCAAAATGGAGACAATGCGCTGACCTTGCGGTGTGCTGATTTCATGACGTTCGTCCATAATCTGCATGACCATTGCGGTGGAGGTGAGTGTAAAACCTACCGCCGAAATAAACGACATCACTAAAGAAAAACCGTAAGCCAGCCCGATTTGGGTAAGGAACAGACTGGAAAACGTCACCTGCAGGGTACCCAAGCCGAAAATCTGATTACGCAATTTCCATAAATGCGACGGCTTCATTTCCAGCCCGATCAAAAACAGAAACATCACCACGCCGAATTCCGCAATATGCAAAATAGCGTGGGAATCGGTAACGAGCTTTAATCCGAAGGGTCCGATAACCAGCCCCGCAGCCAAATAACCCAGAATCGAGCCTAGACCTAAACGTTTAAATAACGGCACGGCAACTACCGCCGCCCCCAATAACACCACCACGTGCAATAAATCGCCGTTAGCTGCTTCTACCGCCATAATTCCTGCCTTTGTTAATTCATAAAAATTTTTGTATTATAAAGGAAAATCGCCGTAACACAAAAAAGTCGTCATTTGACGGCTTCCTCTAAGAAAAGTGCGGTCGGTTTTTGTTAAATTATTGCACTTTGCCGTCGATTTCGATCGGGGTATATTCCACCGGCAGCCAAGTGTAGCGCCGTTGCTTTCGGCACGGATGTGTCCGATGCTAGGGAAGGGCATATGTGCGCCAGCTATCCAGATTTTACGTGTGGCGGCATCTTTGAGCGCGTCTTGGCGGCTGGCGCGTGCCTGTTTGGGGTCGCTGTCAAACTCAATGGCGATTTCGGGATCAAGCATTTGCAGTGTGTGGTTGTGCATCAAATCGCCCCACACCAGCATGGTTTGTCCTTTTGAAGTGAACTCGATGCCATTGTGCCCAGGCGTATGACCGGGGCTGGGGCGCGAGCGCATTCCGGGTACGACTTCTTCGCCACTCTGATAAAAACGCACTTTACCTGCTTTGGCATAAGGCGCTACGGCTTCACGCGCTAGCGTTGCCAAGCCGCGTAGGGTTTCAGACGGCATTTCAGGCAGCCTGAAAACCTAAAAAGTTCCCTCCTCCATTTATAAAGGAGGACTAGGGGGCGTTCAGACGGCGTTTCAGGTTGCCTGAAACCCCCAAATCTCACACCGCAAAATGCGGTATCACGTTTTCGGCGAAATCCTGAATGGTTTCCAGCGCGCCGCGCCGTGTGGGTTTTAAGTTCACGGTAATGTGTGCCACGCCGTCGGCCTGCTGTTTCTGCCAAAACTCGACGATGCTTTTGGCGCCGCCGCGCAGGTAGATGTTATTGTAGAACTCGGCGGGCGCGTTCGGGTCTTCCAAGAGTTCGACGAAATTCGCCACGCCAAAGGGTTTCCAGGTTTCGCCGTCGCCCAATTCTTTGAGCGTGTTGACGATGTCGCCCAGTTTTTCGGGGGCGATGCCGTACCAAATCCATGCGTCGCTTTCGCGGGCAATCCATTCCAGCTCTTGGCGGGCGCGGCCAATGGCGAGCATCGGCAAACCGTGTGCGGGTTTGGGCACCAAGTCCAAATTGCCGCTGAATCTGCCGTAGTGTTCGCTATTGAACGCGGGGAATTTTTCCTGCGTCAGGCGGCGGATGATTTGCCACGCTTCGCGGTAGCGTTCGGCGCGGTTGTTGAAATCGGCGGCAAAGGCGGGGTATTCGGTGGGACGGTCGCCGCTGGCCAAGCCGAGCAGGAAGCGGCCGCCGCTGATTTGTTCCGCCGATGCGGCTTCTTTGGCGGTGAGAATCGGCTCGCGCAGGGGCGAAACATAACCCGCCGAGCCGAGCGCAACGTTTTGGGTGAGCGCGGCGAGATAACCCAGCGTTACCGACGGGTCGTAAATCTGCGCGACATCGCCAAAACTCGGGTCGTAAAACGGCACATCGCGCACCCACAGCGTGGCAATGCCGCTTTGGTCGGCGGCTTTTATCACGGTGGCGAAGTCGTCCATTTCGGGCACGGGGCTGTCGGGATAGCCTTTGAATGGCGCAATCAGGCCCAATGTGAGTTTGCCCGGTTGGAAAGTGCGGGCGAAACCGCGATGGTTTTGCAGGCGTTCGGGTAATTTCAGCGCAGTCATTTTTTTGCTCCTTGTGATGTGTTTTTGCACGGGATGAAGTATATTTGTTTTATTCGGGAATGTGCTTCCCTAATCTCGGGCAAGAAAATACCAAATGTAGGTCGGGCATTGATGCCCGACGTTTTTAAATTTACCTGTATTTGTCGGGCATAAATGCCCGATCTGCGCAAGAAAAATTTATGGAACTCAACAATCTCAACGATATGACCGCCTTTGTCGCCAGCGTAAAAAGCGGCTCGTTTACCGCCGCCGCCAAACAACTCGGGCTCACGCGTTCCACCATCGGTAAACGCATCGTCCGCCTTGAAGCGCGGTTGAACGTGCGCCTTTTGCAGCGCAATACGCGCAACCTTGCGCCCACCGACGAAGGGCGGCTGTTTTACGAACGCTGCACCGCCGTGTTGGAAGAGCTGGAAAACGCCGAGCAATGCCTTGCCCAACGCAGCATCGAGCCGCAAGGCCGTCTGAAAATCAGCGCGCCGCTGGTGTTGGGCAAAACCATCTTGCCGCCGCTGTTGGCGGATTTTCTCCACCGCTATCCGCAAACCAGCGTCGAACTCTCACTCACCGACGACTACGCCGACCTGATTTCAGACGGCTACGATCTCGCTCTGCGCAACGGTAACCCGCCCCAATTCGACAGCCTGATCGCTCGCACCGTGGCGCAACAAAAAATGCTCACCTGCGCCGCCCCCGGCTACCTCGTTCAACACGGCACGCCGCAAACGCCCGACGATTTGGCGCACCACCAATGCCTGCATTTCCTACACGGCGGCCGCGTCAGCCGCTGGCGTTTTCAGCAAAAAGGCAAAGAAACCACCTTTCAGGGCAGCGGACGCTTCAGCGCCGACAACGGCGAAGCCCTGCTGGAACTCGCGCTGTCCGCGTTCGGCATTGTCCAGCTGCCACATTATCTGGTGCAGGCCGCCCTCGATGCAGGCAGCCTGAAAAGCGTTTTATCCGATTTCCAACCCAAACCCGTGCCCGTGATGGCGGTGTACCCCAGCCGCAAACAGCTCTCGCCCAAAGTGCGGGTGTTGGTGGATATGATGGGAGAAGCGTGGGGGAAGGCTGTCTGAGATGCCGCCGGTCATTCCAAAAAAGCTGCCTGAAAAACAAAAAAGGCC
>NZ_CEXQBZ010000083.1:0-5167 GCF_982712965.1 Neisseria flava
TCGGAACTTTTGCAAAAGGCCGTCTGAAATCGGGGCTGTTACCGTCTTTCAAATGTGACACCAGCGTCACATTTGACATGTTTGCCGTGTATTTTGGGAAAACTGCCTAAATCCGCTGTTTCAGGCCTGTTTGCATTCAGACGGCCTGTTTGCTTTTTTAAAGAGTATTAATGTTTGCCAGAATATGGCTGACTTATATTTGTCCCGTTGTATTAATACCCATTAAAGGAACAGACATGAATCAAATGCAGGTAAAAAACGAAGCGGCAGACATTCAATCGGTAAAATTGGACTACCCTATCCGTGTTCACACGGCAAACGGTGAAAACCTGTTGGAATCGTTGCCCGTCCGCCGTTTGACCGTGGGCGATTTGCGCGCGGTTGCCGGTTTGAAAACCGATGCGGAACAGGAACTGGCGATGATGGCACGTATTACGGGCTTGGTGCCGGAAGACTTGGATTTGCTGGATTTGGCCGATTATCAGAAATTGCAGCTCTTTTTTCGCAATTCCGCAGGTGGAACCGGCGGAACTGAATAAAGCGGTTTCTGATTTGGCGTGGTGGTACGGTTGGCCGCCTGAAGTGATGTACCGCATGACTTTAGCGGAATTTAACGGCTGGCTGGAACAGGCAACGCGCCAAATCAAAGCAGGATATGTGAAATCATGATGTTTTCGGGCGGTTGGCGATAGCCAATGCGCCCGAAAATACTATGGAGAACAGGTAGGCAGCCAAAGCGGTTGCCGGAGATGCGCAGATTAAGGCAAACAGGCCGATAAAGACGGCAAAAACAGCGGAGAAAACAGGGCTGGCCGCATCAAACAGGCCTGAAAATATCCAGATAAACAGTCCGGTATTGAAAAGGCAAAAGATTACCTTGCCTGTGATTTCGACATAGTCGGAAAAATCCAAAGGCAGATTATCTGTTTCGGTATGGCCGTCTTCAAACTGATGTTGTGTTGTCATGATTTTGCCGTCCTTTCCATCAATTAATTTTCCAAACAGGAAGCTGAAATGTCAAGTGAATTAGCAGTCAGTGTTGTTATCGGTGCGGGTATCCGTGCAGGTTTTTCTTCAATTTTCGGACGTGCGAAGAATACCGTTAAGGAATTGGGAAGCGAAATCCAAAACGTAACACGCAAGCAGGAATCTTTGGGCAAGTCTATTGCCAAAGGTTTGGCAACCGGAAAAAGCAGCTTAGGGGCGATGCGCGCCCAATACGATTTATTGGGCAAGTCCATTGAAAAAGCGCAGGCAGCTCAAAGAAAGCTGAATATTGCGCTTGGAAAGCAGGAAAAAGCCAAGGCATACCGAAGCGGCTTGCGAAGCGAGATGATGGATACTGCCGGTCATGGGGCGGTTGCCGCCGCGCCCATTATTTCGTCGGTCAAAATCTTTCTGAAAGAAGAATCTGCCGAAACCGATTTAAAAATGGCCATGCAGAAATCAAACGGCAGTTTTGGTGCATTTGAAACGGTTCGCAGGGAGGTCGTGAAACTGGGAAAAGAATTGCCGGGAACAACCGCAGATTTCTTCCGCCTTGGAAAGGCTTTGAAATCCCAAGGTTTATCAGATTCTTTGCTGACAAACGGCGGTTTGCATACATCTGCAAAGCTGAATACCGTGATGCAGATGAATCAAGAGGAAGGCGGCGCGTTCTTTGCTAAATTGATTGAAGCGCGGGGGTTGAACGAAAGTGAATTTGCCAAAGCCGCAGATATAACGCAGCGGGCTTATTTCGGTTTCGGCATGAATAAAGAAGACATGTTCGAATCGATGAAATACAACGCGCCAACGATGAATATGCTGAATCTCAAAGGATTGGGCAATTATGAAAAGATGATGGCCATCGAAGGTATGGGCGCACAAGTCGGATTGGAAGGCAGCCAGTTCGGTACAAATTTTTCCATGATGCTTGACCAAATGGCAGCAGGACCGAAACAGCTTGCTATGGCCAAAAGCGGTATGAAAAAAATTGCCAAAGATATTTTGGAAAAATCCAATGTTGATTTTGAATTTTTCGATAAGTCAGGAAAATTCAAAGGCTTGGAAGGCATGATTTCAGAGTTGGAAAAGCTAAAAAAAATCAAACAGGAACAGGGAGACGAAGCCGCTTCAATTGTGGCTGACGAATTGTTCGGAGCGCAAGCAAAACGGACGGCCTTAACTATTGCTGAAAAAGGTCGTGCCGGTTTGGAAGCGAATCTGAAACTGATGCGTGAACAGGCCGATTTAGATTCACGGATTGCCACGAAAACCGCAACTTTAGGGGCTGCTTTGGAAAGTTTGGGCGGTGTGGCCGAACATACGGCGGCTATTTTCGGCAGTGCTTTTGCACCTGATATTCAAAAATTTGCCAAAACCGCACAGGATTTTTTGGAAAATACTTTCCAGCCATGGCTTCAGCAAAACAAAGAACTGATTAAAACAGGCGCGGGATTATTTGCAGGTTTGTTTGCAGGGAAATTGGCTGTTTTAGGCCTTGCCTACGGGTTTAGTATGCTGATGATGCCCGTTCGTTCAGTAGGTATTGCCTTTGCCAAATTAAGTGCTTCATTCCGTCTTGTTCAACTAATGCGATTGGGTAAAGTCGGAAAAATGCAGATGTTTTTAAGAATGTTCGGAATGTCTGCCAAAACAGCAGCAAAAGCAAGTTCTTTGCTTTCTGCAACATGGCGCGGTGTGCTTTCCGTCGGTTCCCGTTTCCTTGGGGTCTTTAAAGGATTAGGTACTGTTTTAATGCGCGGATTGCCGTTGTTTAAAGCATTTGGACAAGGTTTGCTTGCCGGTTTCGGCGGCATGTTTAAAGTTTTTGGAATTTTTGCGCAAACAGTCGTTTTGAAACTGGTAAGATTTTTGCCTATGTTGAGTAATGCCTTTTTGATGTTGGGGCGGACATTATTGATGACACCGATCGGATTGGCATTTACCGCAATGGCAACAGCTGCATATTTGCTTTATACCAATTGGGATAGTGTTGTCGGCGGTGCTAAATTATTGTGGCAGGATTTAGGGAACTTGGTAGGAAATGTTGCCAATTCGGTAAGTATGTTTTTTAGTGCTGCATGGACAAATATTCAGGCTTTTTTCAGCAGTGGCATAGTGAACATATCTGCCCAAATTCTGAATTGGTCACCTATTGGATTATTTTATCAAACCTTTGCCGCCGTACTGAATTGGTTTGGCGTGACCTTGCCCGCAACATTTACCGGTTTTGGGCAAATGTTGATTACCGGTCTGATTAATGGAATTAAAGCTAAAGCAGCAGAAGCCATTGCGGTAATGAAGAATTTTGCGGCAAGGCTTCAGTTAGGATTTACCATTCCCAACAGAATACATTCCCCAAGTCGTGTATTTATGCAGTATGGCGGCTTTTTAATGGACGGCCTGAATATCGGATTAAAACGAGGGCAAACTCAACCTTTAAACCAAATGAGCCGTTTATCAGACAAACTGCAAAATAGAATTGAAAATGCCGATTTGTCAGAAACTGCACTTCGATATTCTCAATTATCACAAGCTAGGCAAGATAAAGAAGCGGGCATACAAGGGCAAAGTATAGGTTCAAATGCTGTTACCATCTATTTCAACCCGACATACAATGTGAACAGTCAGAATTTTAATCCTAATGAAGCTGCAAAAATGACGATGCGTGATTTTGAAGATTTAATGAAACGCTATCAACACGACTTACAGCGTCGAGCTTACTAAAAATGACAAAGATGGAGCGGACAGCGATGGAGACAAAGCCGGCGCGCCGCAGACGAGGAAGGCAAGACCCTGCAAAAAAGCGGGCAACTCGCCGCCAGACTGACTAGACAGGTTGGCAGCAACTATGCCCGCATCGGCAGCAACAAAAAATACGCCGCCATCCACCACCTCGTCGGCCAAGCGGGGAGCGGCCACGAAACCAACCTCCCCGCGCGCCCCTACCTCCCCATCAACGGCAACGGCGAACTCCAACCGGACGCCGAACGCCGAATCCTAGACATCGCCATCGCCGCCCTCAAAAAAGGACTCTGACAACAAAAAACGGACGATAAAAAAACCGTCCGTTTTTTGTTTCACTATTTGCAACTCTTTTTCACTTTTTCCATCCCGCCTCATCCCCCATCATCCCACTTCTTCCCATTTATCTCATCATTCCTATATATTTATCTCATTGGGTTTCATTTTGTCTTGATTTAAAGAAAATTCGCTATAAAACGTCTCTGCCCGTCGCTGCTTCCTTTTCAGACGACCTTATACCCATTTCAAGCAAAAAACGTTAAAATTCCGCCATTAATCCATCCGACAGCAGCAAAAACATGAGCGCACAAATCCTGGCCGTCGCCAACCAAAAAGGCGGCGTCGGCAAAACCACCACCACCGTCAACCTCGCGGCATCGCTCGCCTCCAAAGGCAAACGCGTCCTCGTCATCGACCTCGACCCGCAAGGCAACGCCACCACAGGCAGCGGCATAGACAAAGCCCGCCTCGAAGAAGGCGTGTACCAAGTCGTATTGGGCGATACCGACATCAAAACCGCCGTCGTCCGCAGCGGGGACGGCAGCTACGACGTACTCGGCGCAAACCGCGCGCTTGCCGGCGCCGAAATCGAGCTGGTGCAAGAAATCGCCCGCGAAATCCGCCTCAAAAACGCCCTGCAAACCGTCGAAAACGACTACGACTTCGTCCTCATCGACTGCCCCCCTTCACTGACCCTGCTCACGCTCAACGGACTCGTCGCCGCCAACGGCGTCATCGTGCCCATGTTGTGCGAATACTATGCCCTCGAAGGCATCTCCGACCTCATTGCCACCGTGCGCAAAATCCGTCAGGCGATCAACCCGCGCCTCGACATCACCGGCATCGTCCGCACCCTCTACGACAGCCGCAGCCGCCTCGTCGTCGAAGTCAGCGAACAGCTTTTCCAACATTTCGGCAACCTGATGTTCCAAACCGTCATCCCCCGCAACGTCCGCCTCGCCGAAGCCCCCAGCCACGGCATGCCTGCACTCGCCTACGACGCCAACGCCAAAGGCACCAAAGCCTACCTCGCCTTGGCGGAAGAACTGTTGGAGCGTACTAAAGGTTGATTGAGCTTGAAAGATATAGTGGATTAACTTTAAACCAGTACGGCGTTGCCTCGCCTTGCCGTACTATCTGTACTGTCTGCGGCTTCGTC
>NZ_CEXQBZ010000084.1:0-5146 GCF_982712965.1 Neisseria flava
TTGCAGGAAAGGCCGTATGCTACCGCATACTGGCCTTTTTCTGTTAGGGAAAGTTGCACTTCAAATGCGAATCCGCCATCGTCTGAAATTAATTTCAGACGACCTTTGCTAATCCAAACACAGTTCCAAACAGATAATTGCCAATTTAACGCTGCAGCAAGATTTCCAATACAAACTTGCTTCCTACATAAGCGAACATTAGGCTGACAAACCCGATGATTGTCCAAACGGCTGCTTTTTTACCTCGCCATGCCGTCATACTGTGCTTAAGCAGCAACGCACCGTAAATTATCCATGAGAGAATGCCGAATACGGTTTTATGGGTAAATGTAACGGGTTTACCGAATACAGCCTCTGCAAAAAATGTCCCGCTGACAACCGAATAGGTTAATAAGATAAAACCTACCCACATCCCCTGGAACATGAGCTTTTCCAAACTCAGTAAAGACGGCAGAAAACCGGACAAACTGGAAACACGTCGTCTATGCAGGTTACGGTTGAGCAGCAAAATCAAAACGGCAAACAAGGTCACAATGCCGAATAAACCGTATGCCAGCAACGATGTACCAATGTGCGACATAAACGGCAAATCATTGATTTGATAACCGACATATTTTCCTGGAAACAGCGCGCCCAATAATAAGGTAAACGCTGCGCACGGATACAAAAGCAGCTGCAATCCGCGCAGACGATAGAAAAAACTACCGACGAAATACACCAGCAGCATTAACCATACAATTAAACTGACGGAATAACCGAAGCCCATAATCAATACTTTGTCTTGAATGACGGGCATGAGCAATACGGCACCGTGCATAGTTAACGCGGCACCCAAAACTGCCAGTTCGGCTTTTAGGGGATAATCTTTAATATCTCGGGTCTTGTGGTTGAACCAAACGAATATACCCAATCCGGCATACACCAGTATCAGGCAAATCAGGATAGTCGGCATAACAAACTTTCTTGGCGCGCATACATAACCGCACGCGATAGTGTAAAATAATCTCAATTTTATTTTAGCAAAGAATGCCCCGAACAGGGCAGCTATTATCATTACCAAGGACAAGCATGTTAGACAACTTAACCAACCGCTTTAGTAAAGTTTTCAAAAATATCCGCGGTCAAGCAAAACTGACAGAAGACAACATCAAAGAGGCATTGAGGGAAGTTCGCCTTGCTCTGCTCGAGGCGGACGTAGCCCTGCCCGTCGTAAAAGAATTTGTCAACAACGTCAAAGAAAAAGCTCTCGGACAAGAAGTTACCGGCAGCCTGACCCCTGACCAAGCCTTTATCGGCGTCGTCAACCAAGCCTTGATCGAATTGATGGGCAAAGAAAATTCTTCTTTAGACTTGGCGGCCGTACCGCCTGCTGTCGTTTTAATGGCAGGTCTGCAAGGTGCGGGGAAAACCACCACCGTCGGCAAACTCGCCCGTCTGCTGAAAAACGAACAGAAGAAAAAAGTCTTGGTCGTTTCAGCCGACGTGTACCGCCCTGCCGCTATCGAACAGTTGCGCCTTTTGGCTGAGCAAGTCGGCATTGACTTCTTCCCTTCCGACTCCAATCAGAAACCTGTCGAAATTGCCACTGCTGCGATTGATTATGCAAAAAAACACTTTTACGACGTCTTGATGGTCGATACCGCCGGACGCTTGGCGATTGACGAAGAGATGATGAATGAAATCAAAGCGCTGCACGCAGCCGTCAATCCGGTAGAAACCTTATTCGTCGTCGATGCCATGTTAGGTCAAGACGCTGTAAACACCGCACAAGCATTCAACGAAGCCTTGCCGCTGACCGGCGTCATCCTGACCAAAATGGACGGCGATTCGCGTGGCGGTGCTGCATTGTCTGTACGCCACATTACCGGAAAACCTATCAAATTCATCGGTATCGGTGAAAAAATCACAGGACTCGAACCCTTCTACCCAGACCGCATCGCCAGCCGTATCCTCGGTATGGGCGACGTGTTGAGTCTGATTGAAGATGTCCAAAAAGGCATAGACGAAGAAGCCGCTGCCAAAATGGCGAAAAAGCTGCAAAAAGGCAAAGGCTTCGACCTCAATGACTTTAAAGAACAAATCCAGCAAATGCGCAATATGGGCGGGCTGGAAAGCCTGATGTCAAAAATGCCGGGCGAACTGGGTCAGATTTCCAAACAAATTCCCGAAGGCACGGCTGAAAAAGCCATGGGCAAAGTCGAAGCCATCATCAACTCCATGACGCCCAAAGAACGCGCCAATCCAACCCTGCTCAAAGCCAGCCGCAAACGCCGCATTGCCGCAGGCGCCGGTACCAGCGTGGAAGAAGTCAACAAAATGCTCAAGCAGTTTGAACAATCGCAACAAGTGATGAAAATGTTCAGCGGAAAAGGACTGGGCAAACTGATGCGTATGGCAAAAGGCATGAAGGGTATGAAAGGAATGTTTCCCGGAATGTAATCCGCAGGAAATATAAGAGAGGTCGTCTGAAAACTGAAATTGGGTTTTCAGACGACCTCTTCATATTGAGATTCTAGTCAGTCAAAAGCATAGCAATCCATTATTACAAAAGAATAATAGTCATCCTCTAACTGTAAAGTGCAACCGCCTTTACCCATGCAAGCACCTCCCGAGACAGTTTGCGCAAGTAATTTACCGTCGAATCACCGCACGCCTCTGAAGCATACAATTCAACGGTTTTACCTTGCCAGTAGCGCTTGGCAAGCCAAGAGGCACGCGCAAGATGGAAAGCATCGCTGACAATGATGATTTCGTTCGCATCCCGTAGATCCGGTACACTCAGCAAGATGTTTTCATATGTACTTTTTGAATGTTCTTCCAACCGTATTTTTTCGGACGGTACGCCCATTTCCACGGCCATATCGCGCATAGTTTGAGCTTCATTGCTGCCGTCCCCGTCCGTTCCTCCGCTCATCAGCAACTCATCCACTTTACCTTGCCGATACAATCTGACACCTGCTTCAACCCGCGAGCGCAAACAAGGATTAGGTTTTCCTCTGCGGTTAACAGCATTACCTAAAACAACGGCAATATCGGCAGAAGACAGGTTTTCAGACGACCTTTTTTCCACATTGACTGCACATAGATGCAGCCAGCTCAAAACAGCACACCATACCAAAAAACAAACGATGCACAATATCCAATACTTTTGCATTAATACTCCGGTGGATTTTGACCTTGTGTCATCATAGCATAATCTCTTTCACCATCTTCCAAGGCTTCAGACAACCCCTTAGCTGCCAATTACTTATTGCATCCCTCCCCTTCCATCTTTATAATGCGCACACTCTTACGGGAGTAGCCATCTGATGTTTGCTGACCATCAGAGCCGTTATCAACATAATTGACTGAGTTCGACAAAAATTGGTCATGGTGGCGGCATCTTCCTGACAACTGGAAGACAGGCAAGACGTAAGCGTTGTCCATACCCTTGCGGGCGGTATGTGCAACGCTTTTTGTTTTTGCCCGCTTCGGTTGAGTATCTTATGGAAGCATTTTTCTCTTCAATATTGGGCATTGCCATTGCCGAAATCGGCGATAAAACGCAACTGCTCGCTCTTTTCCTTGCCGCACGTTTCGCCCAGAAAAACGCGGTAGTCTCCGGCATTTTCGTTGCCACTTTACTGAATCATTTGGTCTCCGCATTTGTCGGCGTATGGCTGGCGGAAACCGTTTCTCCCGAGACCGTCAAATGGGTCGTCGGCATCAGCTTCATCGCGGTCGGTCTGTGGCTGCTCTTGCCCGATAAAGATGAAAACCCCGACAGCCGATGGCTCAAATACGGCGCGTTCGGAGCGACGGTTTTTCTGTTTTTCATGGCGGAAATCGGTGACAAAACCCAAATCGCCACAGTCTTACTGGCGGCAAAATACCAATCCTTATCCATGGTCGTACTCGGCAGCGTTGCCGGATTGATGTTGGCAACCGTTCCCGTGGTTTATCTGGGCGATATGCTGATGAAAAAAATCCCCGCCAAAGCCGTGCGGATTTCCGCCTGCGTACTGTTTTGCGTATTGGGCGCCATCACTTTGTCCGGTGGCGGCATTATGTTGAAATAGGTCGTCTGAAATGTGGGAAATCTTATTTAGGCATCCGGATTTTGTCGCCATTAACAAGCCGCAAGGCGTATCCGTACATCAAGAAGAGGGCGAAGTCAGCCTGACGCAGACGCTGGCGGCGCAACTCGGTCTTGAGCAGGTTTGGCTGCTGCACCGATTGGACAAACAGACCAGCGGCGTGCTGCTGTTTGCATTGAACCCGCAAAGCGCGTCGGCGCTGGCGCAGCAATTTGCCGCAAAAACCATGCGTAAAACTTATTTGGCGCTGGCAACGGATAAGCCGTCTAAGAAACAGGGTTGGATCAAAGGCGATATGGAAAAATCACGGCGCGGTGCATGGAAACTGATGCGCAGTATGGAAAATCCCGCCATTACCGAGTTTGACAGCCATAGTTTAGAACCCGGCTTGCGCCTGTTCGTCCTGCATCCGCATACGGGCAAAACCCATCAGCTTCGTGTCGCCATGAAAAGTTTGGGCAGCCCGATTTTGGGCGATACGCTCTACGGCGGGAAGCCTGCCTCGAGGATGTTCCTCCATGCGTGGAAAATCAAATTTGATTATCAAGATCAGACGTTTGAAATCGTCGCGCCCTTGAGTGAGGAATGGCCTCCATTGGATTTCATTCATGAATAAATCCAAAATATCTGACAAGGTTTCGTGTATCGCATCAGATAATCGGAAATAAAAAAACCGCTAAGAAAGCGGGTAGTTAGGGCAACACCTTTTCAAAGTCGAAAATAATACGGGGGACGTTGTTTTCTTTCCAGCGGTGTAGATTGTCGGTATGCCATCGACGGGCGATTGATTCAAAGGTATTTAGGGCGGCGGCTTGCCGTTCGCACTTTTTCTGTTGCTTGGCTTCGCTGGGGTCTTGCCCCGATACAAGCAAGCGGCGGGCATTCTCGGCGGCTTGACGGGCTTCTACCAGTGATACGGTCGGATATTTGCCGATTGAAAGCGTTTTACGTTTGCCGTTATGCGAAAAGTCAAACCGCCATAACTTCCCGCCGCTCGTATTGATATACAGATACAAGCCCTTGCCGTCATTCAGCTTAAACGGTTTTTCGGCGGGCTTGGCGTTTTTGAT
>NZ_CEXQBZ010000085.1:0-4882 GCF_982712965.1 Neisseria flava
GTACTATTTGTACTGTCTGCGGCTTCGTCGCCTTGTCCTGATTTAAATTTAATCCACTATATCTTTCCTTTTAAGCAGCAATTAGGGAGAGAATGCTGAAAAGGTCGTCTGAAAACCATTTTCCTTGATTTTCAGACGACCTTTTATATCAATAATATTCAGGACAATCAGATATATTGAACCGAAATAATGTCGTATTCGCGAACGCCGCTGGGGGCTTGTACTTCGGCGACATCGCCTTCTTCTTTACCGATTAGGGCGCGGGCAATGGGGGAGCCGACGTAGATTTTGCCTTCTTTGATGTCCGCTTCGTCTTCGCCGACGATTTGATAGGTAACGTGTTCTTCGGTTTCCAAATCTTCCAGAGTTACGGTTGTGCCGAAGACGATTTTGCCTTCTGCGTGGATTTCGGCAGGATTGATGATGTGCGCCATGGACAATTTGTGTTCCAGCTCGGAAATACGGCCTTCAATGAAACCTTGTTTTTCTTTGGCGGCTTCATATTCGGCATTTTCAGACAGGTCGCCGTGTGAACGGGCTTCTGCGATGGCTTCGATGATTTCGGGACGGGCGACGCTTTTGAGGCGTTGCAATTCTTGTTTGAGTAATTCTGCGCCGCGTACGGTCAATGGAATTTTTTGCATGGTTTGTCGTCTCCGCAAAAGCGTTTGGCTGCTTTTGCCTGGTAAATACGCGGTAAATATAATCCGCAAAATGAAAATAAAAATACAAGCCGCCTAAATCTCGGCGGCTTGTCTGTGTAAGAATGAATGGCGGTATTGTACCAAAACCAGGGGAAACTGCAACGGCAATCGGCTTTTCTCCTACTTTGGTGTGGCTTTAGTCCAAATGTTCGCTGCTTTGTGCCAAAACGGTACGGTTGCCGTTGGTTTCGGCAGGCGAAACGATGCCGTCTGCTTCCATTTGGTCAATCAGGCGGGCGGCACGGTTATAGCCGATGCGTAATTGACGCTGGATGCCGGAAATGCTGGCTTTGCGCGTATTCAGAACGACAGAGACTGCTTCGTCATACATCGGGTCAACTTCGCTGTCGCTGCTGCGGCTGATGCCCGGCAGATCGTCGGTTGTGCCGCTCATCAGAATATCGTCAATGTAATCGGGCTCGCCGAATTGTTTCAGATATTCGACCACACGGTGTACTTCGTCGTCTGAAGCGAATGCACCGTGAACACGTTGGGGATAGCCTGTACCGGGCGGCAGGAACAGCATATCGCCTTGTCCGAGCAGGTTTTCCGCGCCCATTTGGTCGAGAATCGTGCGACTGTCGATTTTGCTGGATACTTGGAAGGCGATGCGTGTCGGGATGTTGGCTTTAATCAGACCTGTGATGACATCGACGCTGGGGCGTTGCGTGGCAAGGATCAAATGGATACCTGCTGCGCGGGCTTTTTGGGCAAGGCGGGCAATCAGTTCTTCGATTTTCTTGCCTGCGGTCATCATCAGGTCGGCAAATTCGTCAACCACGACGACGATAAACGGCAGTTTTTCCAAAGGTTCGGGATTGTCGGGCGTCAGGCTGAACGGGTTGGCGATTTTCATACCTTGTGCCGCGGCTTCCATGATTTTTTGGTTGAAGCCCGCAAGGTTGCGCACGCCTACATGGCTCATCAGACGATAGCGTTTTTCCATTTCGTTGACGCACCAGTTGAGCGCGTTGGCCGCCAGCTTCATATCGGTAACGACGGGCGCGAGCAGGTGCGGAATGCCTTCGTAAATGCTCAATTCCAGCATTTTCGGGTCAATCATAATCATGCGCACGTCTTCAGGTGTCGCTTTGAAGAGCATAGATAAAATCATAGCATTAACGCCGACCGATTTACCCGAACCGGTCGTACCGGCAACCAGCAAATGCGGTGCTTTACCCAAGTCGGTAACGACCGGCTGACCTGTAATGTCCTGACCGAGCGCGAGCGTCAGCTTGGATTTGGATTCGGCAAACGCGGGCGAATTGAAGATTTCGCTCAGGCGTATCATTTGGCGTTTCGGGTTCGGCAGCTCCAAGCCCATGCAGGTTTTGCCGGGTATGGTTTCGACAACGCGGATAGAGGCAACACCGAGCGAACGGGCAAGGTCTTTTTCGAGGTTCATGACCGAATTGCCGCGCACGCCGACATCAGGTTCGATTTCGTAACGCGTAATCACCGGACCGGAATAAGAGTCCACGACTTTGACTTTGACTTTGAATTCCGCCAGTTTCTCTTCGATGGTGATGCTGTTGTTCAACAATTCTTCTTCGGTCTGCGTAGCGGCAGGGTCGAATTGGGGCGGGAGGAGCAGGGCGGTAGTCGGCAGATGGATACTGTTCGTCTGCGGGTCGGTAAGGTCGTCCGAAGCCGCGTCCCAATCATCGTCGCCGTCAAACCATGGTGTTTCATTGGTTTCAATATTTTCAGACGACGTTTGCTCATGTGGCAGGTCGTGTCCGAATACATCCACGGTATCGTTGTCTGCTTCGGAATCAACGTCATTAATTGTGTCGCTTGCCGATTCGCGAATCAGGTAATCATGTATAGAGATTTCCGGATTGTTGCTGATGTGTGCGTTAACCTCCGACTCAAATACGGAAACGGACGGATGGTTACGGAACACGGGCGGTTCGGGAATGTCGATTTTGTTTTCAGGTATATCAAATTTGGGCGGTTTCGGAATATCGACCGCAGGTGCCGGTACCGGCGGGACGGGAGGCGGTTCGATAACGGTTGCGTCAGGAGCGGGCGGACGGGAGATGAAAGTGTTTTCACGAACGGCGCGGGACAGTTTGGCGGGAACCGCCGCTTTTCGGCTGAGAACAGGAGCTTGGCTTCTTGCTGTAAAGGATGAGGTGGGTTTCGCCGTTGATTGTTCAACACTTTCTGCTTCTTGTTGAGACAGTTGGCGACGGGTTATTTTTTCTGCGGCAGCTTCGGAGTGCTTGAGTGTGCGGCGGCGGTTTGCGGGCAGTTTCAGATTGGCAAAAATATCTTCATCTTCAATAATTTGAGGCTGGTATCCGCGCACAGGGGCAACGGCTGCGGCAAGTTTGTCGCGAGCAGCACGGCGCATGGCGAGATTGTTTTGGATGTCGATGACGTTGATTTCGTCTTTTTGACCGTAATAGTTGGCCGTAGAGGGGACGGATTCACGTTCGGCAGTACGCAAAGCGGTTTGTGCCGTTTCGATATGTGGTCGGCCGGCTTTTTCCAGATGGATGCTATCCACATAAGATTTGACACGTTCGCGCGTACGGCGTAAGACAGGGTCGTTGAAATCAATGACTTCCAAACCTTTCATCGGTGTAATCGATGTCCGCACCAAACGGATTTCCGGTTCGCTTTCAGCGGTGATGGCAACGGGGTTTTGTTTGGCGGTTTGATGCTCTTCCCATTCTTGAACGGCGGCTTCAGTCAGAGAGCGGGTGGCTTCTTCCAAAGTAATCTCTTCGAGGGCGCCGCCCGTTACCAAGCCGGGCGTATATTCCGGCGTATCGGACGTTTCGAACGGTACGATTTCCGGATATTGCTCAGGTTTGTGGGCATTTGGACGGACTTTGGGGAGAGGATTGTCAGGCGTTGCGGGAAATTTAGGCTCGTGGAGGTATTCCGGCTCGAAATCGGTTTCAGACGACGTTTCGTATGCGGGCGATGAATCTGCCGCATCTTCTTGTACGGAAGGGGAAACTTGGAATGCGCCCATAGCCTCCGCCAGCGAGCTTGGAGAGAAAGAGGAGTCGTCTGAAAGCGTTTGCGTACGTCTCTTATAGTCGTGTTGCGCCGCCAAAAGACGCTGGCGGGCGATGGTTTTGTTGCCTGCGGTTTTTGCTTCTTCCGCAAGTTCGTATGCTTCGTCCGGATTTTCGTCAAAATCCCTGCCGCGTTTCAGACGGACCAGCTCGCGTTCCCAATCTTGTTCTTGTTTTTTGTGCAGTAAAAACACGATGCCGATGGCAAGCAATAAAATAATAATCAGCACGCTCCACAACATATTGAAATTTTCCCGAGTCAAAAAAGCAAAGTCCGTTATTCTAACGCTTTTCAGGATGAAACAAAACCGACAAGGCTTTGTTTCCTTTCGGTTGTGCGAATCCACTATAATCAGGTCGTCTGAAACGCTTTTTAAACATTGAGGATATATGCTTTTCCAAACGGGATGGTTTTCGGGTTTAATTTTGGCTGCTGCGTGGTGCGTGTTGGTTTTATTGTTGGCATTATCCGCGCCGCAGGCTTATCGTGATTTTCGAAAACATGGTTCGGCAGCCGCATTGGCAGGGATTATTTTGGCGTCGGTCTGGAGCTTGAATGCCACCCCTGACGGCGGGCAGCTTGCGGGAATGAGCTACCATCTGTTGGCGGTAAACCTGATTGCCTTGATGCTCGGTGTACCGCTGGCATTTTGGGTCTGTGCGTTGCTGTATTTGCCCTATGTTTGGATATTCGGCTCAGATTGGCAGGCTTATCCGGTCAATGCGCTTGCGTTGTTTCTGCCTGCGCTGGCGGTCAATTTGCTGTCGCGCGCTTGGGTCAACCGGCTTCCCGCCAATATTTTTATCTTCATTTTCGTCAATGGTTTTTTAGCATCCGCAGCGGGCATGCTGCTGACCGGGGGTGTTTTGGTCGGCATATTGGACAGGGTGCGGGCTTTTCCTGAAACGGCATTGTGGAGTACGGCATTTCCCGTGTTTTTCCTCATTGCATGGGCGGAAGCGTTTTTAAGCGGTATTACCGCTGCTATTTTTATTGCGTTAAGGCCGCAGTGGATTAATACGTTTGATGACGGACGCTACCTGAAACCGTCAAATAAGATTTGGTAAAAGGTCGGCGGATTCGCATTTGAAGTGCAACTTTCCCTAACAGAAAAAGGCCAGTATGCGGTAGCATACGGCCTT
>NZ_CEXQBZ010000086.1:0-4613 GCF_982712965.1 Neisseria flava
CAAGTGTTTTATTCTTGAATCTGTTCAAACCACTGATACACTAGTGTTGCACTTGAAATCCGAATCCAAGGACCTTTGAAATCGCTACAACATATCCAAATTCAGTTCAGACTTAACAACAAATCCCTAAAAACATTTGGGTCTTTGATAAAAGTCATCTCACCCTCTTGGGGAAAATGAAAATCTAACAGTCTTGATACCCAAAAGCGTACGCACCCAGCCCGCTGCGCCACAGGAAAATATTCCTTCTCCGCATCAGATAGCGGACGAATGCTTTCATAACCATCAATAAACGCTTTGCATAACTCGGCATCCAACTTGCTGTCAGAAGTTCTCGACCAATCATTCACTGCGATTGCCAAGTCATACATGAAATTTCCATTACATGCATAATAGAAATCGATGAACCCGGCCACATTTTCACCATCCAACAAAACGTTATCTTTAAATAAATCGGCATGAATGATGCCGGATGGCAAATGACCGCCGAGATTGTTTTCCAAATCTGAAATTTCCTTACCCAACAACTGGGCATCAGCCTCATTCAACTGTGGCAATAATTGTTCATAAGCTTGCTTCCACCATCTGTTGTACCGGGGATTTTCCATTTTTTCAGGAAAATCTTGAACTGCCAAATGCATTTTGGCCAACATAGCGCCCGTGTTAAAACACTGCATCTCGGTCGCCCATGCGGTATCCGCACCGTTTAATCTTGTAACAACGCAAGCCGGTTTACCTGCTAATACTGAATCCAGCTTGCCATCTTTTCGTACAATCGGACTTGGACAAGCCACGTCTTTACCGCTCAAATGTTGGTTCAGATTCAAGAAAAATGGCAATTCATCCTGACGCAGCACTTCAAATACAGTTAAAACATAGCTGCCTTTAGAAGTATTCAAAAAGTAATTACTGTTGGTAATTCCCTGCGCAATGCCTTGCAGCGAAACAAATTCTCCCAGATCGTAATCTGACAAAAATTCCCGTATTTGCTCATCAGAAATATTAGTATAAACAGACATAGATTAAATCCAGTGTAAACAATCAATCGCAGTATTTTCAGACGACCTACAAACCCAGTTCTCTCAGGAAACGCACGTCGTCCGCCCAGCCTGATTTGACCTTAACCCAAACCTTTAAAAACACTTTGGTATCAAACAGTTTTTCCATATCAAGGCGGGCTTCTGTGGAGATTTTTTTCAGTTTCTCCCCGCCTTTGCCGATCAGGATGGCTTTTTGGCTGTCTTTATCGACCAATACGGCGATGTAGATTCGGTAGAGGCCGTTTTCCTCTTCTTCGAATTGTTCGATTTCCACGTTCATGGCGTAGGGCAGCTCTTCGCCGAGGTAGCGGAACAGTTTTTCGCGCACGATTTCGGTGGCGAGGAAACGGCTGGAACGGTCGGTCACCATTTCTTCCGGATACATCGGCACGCTTTCGGGCAGGTAAGGTCTGAGGCGCGCGAGCAGGTTGGCGATGCCCAATCCGTGTTTGGCGCTGACGGTTTCATGCCCTGCAAATTTGAATTCTGCACTGATTTGGTCGATAAATTCCTGCAAACCGCTGCCCGCTTTGTTTTTGTCGATTTTGTTGATAACGAGGATGACGGGCGTGTTTGTCGGCAGTTGTTTCATCACGATGCGGTCGGCATCGGTAAAGCGCATGGCTTCGACGACGAAAACGACGGCATCGACGCCGCTCAACGCTTCGGTTACGTTTTGATTGAGGCGGTCGTTTAGGGCGTTGCGGTGTTTGGTTTGGAAACCGGGGGTATCAACGAAAACGAATTGGGCGGTGTCGTCGGTGTAAATGCCGGTAACGCGGTTGCGCGTGGTTTGGGCTTTTTTACTGGTGATGCTGATTTTTTGCCCGATGAGGTGGTTCATCAGCGTGGATTTGCCGACGTTGGGTCTGCCGACGATGGCGACGAAGCCGCAACGGTAGTCGGCGGGATGGCTAGATTCGTTTTGCAGGAAGGTTTCGATGTCCATGATGGCTTTCTGTTTGAAGTTTCAGACGACTTTTTTGTATCCATAGGTCGTCTGAAAAATAAATCGGCTATTTTTTTGCTTTTTTCAAAGGATGGTGTTGCTCGAGCCATTGCAGCGCTTCTTTGGCAGCTTGCTGCTCGGCAACCTTGCGGCTGCTGCCTTGTGCTTTGCAGATGAAGCCGAGTTCGCCCAAATCGCATGAAATCAGGAACATACTGTCATTGGCATGACCGATTTGTTCTTCAATGCGGTATTTGGGCAGGGCAAGGCGGCGGGCTTGGAGGGCTTCTTGCAGGGCGGTTTTGTTGTCTTTGCCCTGCGTTTTGAAATCAGCGCGTTTGACGCGTTCGGCATACAAGTGCCGCACCACTTTCTCCGCCTCGGCGAAATCCGCGTCAAAGCTGACGGCGGCAAACATCGCTTCCATAGCATCGGCAAGGATGGAGGGCCGTCTGAATCCGCCGCTTTTCAACTCGCCCGCGCCCAAATAAAGCCCGTCGCCGACATTCATTTCCAAAGCGATTTCTGCCAACACGCCTTCATTGACCAAGCTCGCGCGCAAACGCGACAACTCGCCCTCGGTCAGCCTGGGGAACGCGTCAAACAACATTTTAGCGACGGTGTAGTTCAAAATCGAATCGCCGACAAACTCGAAACGCTCGTTGTTTTTCGCATGGTAGCTTCGGTGGGTCAGCGCCTGCTGCAAAAGCGCGGTATCTTTGAAATGGTAACCCAGTTTATTCTGAATGGCGGTATGCGCCTGCTGTTTTAACACATCTGTTTTCATGAGGACGTTTGTCTTTCTTCTTGCTTCGGAATATTGGGCGGACGGCGGCAAAAATTCAGCCTCCCAAACCAACCCGAATGCGTTTCTGCACTTCATGCAAATACGGAAACACTTTAAGGCTGCAATAGTCGTCTGAAACACAGTTCAGCCCGTTTCAGACGACCAGCATTGTACCATCAAACCATAAGCGGCAAATATAAAGATACACGGTGCAGAGCCAGCCCTAATCATGATAAAATCCGCACAATTTTTACGGCATGCACACACCGCAATGAATAAATTTGCCCAAGCCCTCTCAGCCGCACTCGACCGCTGCATCGTGACCAACACGGTAGCCAAACAAGGCGAACCCGTCGGCTTCCTCTACCGCGAAGCCCCCGTTTTCGAAAACGACAGCGGCTGGCGTTTCTTCAGCGGCGACGAGACCGACGAATACACCGACGACCCCGACAATTTCAGCGTCGTCAGCCTTTCCGAAATCACCCAGTCCAATCCCGCCATCGCCGCGCTGATAACCCAACCCGAAGGCAGCGCATGGGAAATCGGCGAAGACGGTGAGTTTCAAGCCGTTGCCGACTGGCAGCCGCAGGAATAAATCCCCAATATCGTTTTCAGAAAAGCCACACGTCGTCTGAAAACCCGTTTACCGCTCAAAATACAAGGAAACACCATGAACATCATCGCCCCGAACCTCGACGGCGCACACCTGCGCATCGGCATCGTACAAGCCCGCTTTACCAACGAAATCGGCAGCGAAATGCTCAAAGTCTGCTGCCGCACCCTGCAAGAATTGGGCGTAGCCGACAACAACATCACCATCGCCACCGTACCCGGCGCGCTCGAAGTACCGCTCGTCCTGCAAAACATGGCAGCCTCCGAGCAATACGACGCGCTGATTGCCATCGGCGTCGTCATCCGCGGCGAAACCTACCACTTCGAACTCGTTTCCAACGAATCCGGTTCAGGCGTAACCCGTGTCGGACTCGACTACAACATCCCCATCGCCAACGCCATCCTGACCACCGAAAACGACGAGCAAGCCGTCGCCCGTATTGAAGAAAAAGCTGCCGACGCCGCCAAAGTCGCCGTCGAGTGTGCCAACCTTGTCAACCATCTGATCGAAGAGCAGTTTGACGACGAAGAAGAATAAGCCCGAACGCGAAACCCGTAGCTTTGCCGCATTCCGGTTTCGCCCGCCTGCTGAACAAACCGTTTTCAGACGACCCGTCATCCGACAGAGGTCGTCTGAAACATTCATTACCGCACCCACCGTGCCGCCAACGAAGGAATCCCCATGAAAACCCCACGCCGCCGCGCCCGCGAGTTAGCCGTACAAGCCCTCTACCAAGCCGGCATCAACAACACCGCCGCCCCTGAAATCGCTAAAAACATCCAAGACCAGCCCGACTTCGCCAAAGCGGACGAAGAGCTGTTCAACAAACTCTTCTTCGGCACGCACACCCACGCCGCTGAATACATCCAACAAATCCGCCCCCTGCTCGACCGCGACGAAAAAGACCTCAGCCCCATCGAACGCGCCGTCCTGCTGATGGCATGCCACGAATTGAGCGCGATGCCCGAAACCCCCTACCCCGTCATCATCAACGAAGCCATCGAAGTGACCAAAACCTTCGGCGGCACCGACGGACACAAATTCGTCAACGGCATCCTCGACAAACTCGCCGCCCAACTGCGCCCGAATGACCCGAAGCGCGGCAACGTATAATCCATTAAGTAATCATAAAAAGGTCGTCTGAAAATTGAACTGGCCCCCAAATCTTGGACACTCATAAAAGCCTATTCAGGCGCTCTGTGTAAGCTGGGTTCTGTATGCGAC
>NZ_CEXQBZ010000087.1:0-4373 GCF_982712965.1 Neisseria flava
AGTGAATCGGTTCCGTACTATCTGTACTGTCTGCGGCTTCGTCGCCTTGTCCTGATTTAAATTTAATCCACTATATCGTCCGTTCACCCGCCACATAGCGCGATATGGTGGCACAAAGGTCGTCTGAAAAGGTTTTCAGACGACCTTTTTTAATCTTGTCTCAGCCTTGGTTGAGCGCGTAAATCTCGCCCAAATTGCGCCAGCAGCCCGCTGCGTCCATACCGTAGCCGAAGACGTAGCGGTTGGGCACATCCATTCCGACATAATCCGCCTTGGTCGGTTTTTCCTTGTCGATCAACTTGTTGGCAAACACAGCCGCACGGCAGCTCGCCGCCCCCATTTCCAAGAGCTTGGACTGAATCGCCGACATCGTGTGTCCCTCGTCCAAAATATCGTCCAACACAACCACATGGCGGCCCCGAATCTGCTCAGGGTCGGGCATCCGCTTCCAGTTGAACGCACCGCCCGCCAGCTTGTCGCCGTAACGGGAAACATGCACATAATCAAAGTCCAACGGAAAGCGCAACAGTGGCAGCAACTGCCCCGTAAACACCACAGCCCCACCCATCACAGGCAGCAGGAGCGGATATTTGTCCCCCAAGTCGCGCGTAATCTCGTCCGCCACTTTTTGCAGCGCGGCACGGCATTGGTCTTGGTCGAACAAAAGCTCGGCATTATCAAGCATGGCTTGGGTTTCAAGGCGTTTGGTCTCTAAATCGATCATGGTAAACAGGGAAAATCAGTTGAGAAAAAGGAAATTATAAACCCAAATCGCGCTGAGGTCGTCTGAAAGCAGGCTTTAAAGTTGCAGAAGAACAGTTTGTTTTGCCGGAATCCGTATAAGCCTGCCAAATTTAGCCTAAGTCAGAAAATTCTGTAATTTTCCACCAGTTGTTTGGCTTTAGGAGTAGAATGCCAAAATATTAATTTGTATCATGATTTGAGGCTTAAGTGTCTCAACACAGAATGTTGCTCTACAAATTTCAGACGACGTTTGGATGAAATTTTGTAATTTTCCAACAAAGCCGTATGCCATTTATCAACGGATTGACCGAAAGGACGCTTCACATGAGTAATGCAAAACGCGATGTAACCCGCATCAGCCACAACACCAAAATCGTTGCTACGTTGGGGCCGGGCAGCAACAATGTTCAGTTGTTGGAAGACATGATCCGTGTAGGCGGTCTGAATGTCGTCCGTTTCAATTTCAGCCACGGCACGCCCGAGTTTCATCAGGAAAATGCCCGCATCGTGCGTGAAGCGGCAAAACGCGCCGGACAGGAAATTGCCATCCTCGCCGACTTGCAAGGTCCGAAAATCCGCGTCGGCAAAATCGCCAGCGGCAGCATTGAATTGAATAAAGGCGAAACGCTGGTTCTGGATGCCGCGCTCGAAGGCGAAGGCACGCGCGACGCGGTCGGTTTGGACTACCGTGACCTGCCTAACGATGTCGTTGCGGGCGATGTTTTGTGGCTGGACGACGGTTTGCTGACTTTGACCGTGGAATCCGTTGAAGGCAGTAAGATTGTTACTAAAGTTGAAAACAGCCATGTGTTGAAAAGCAACAAAGGCATCAATAAACGCGGCGGCGGTTTGTCCGCAGGCGCGTTGACCGAGAAAGACTTTCGCGACCTGAAAACCGCGATTGCCATCGGTTGCGATTACCTCGCCATCAGCTTTGTGAAATCCGCCGAAGATTTGCACATCGCCCGCGCCAAAGTCGAAGAAGAAATGAAAGGCAGCACTGCCGTACGCCCCGGTTTGGTTTCCAAAATCGAACGGGTGGAAGCGATTGAAAACTTGGACGAAATCATCCTTGCCAGCGACGGTATCATGGTGGCACGCGGCGACTTGGCGGTCGAAGTCGGACACGCAGCCGTCCCCGCCCTGCAAAAACGAATGATCCGCCGCGCACGCGAGTTGCGCCGCTTCAGCATTACCGCAACCCAAATGATGGAATCCATGATCACCAACCCCGTACCGACCCGCGCGGAAGTCAGCGACGTGGCAAACGCGGTATTGGACGGCACCGATGCGGTGATGTGTTCCGCCGAAACCGCCGTCGGCGCGTATCCTTTTGAAACTGTCAGCCAAATGGCGATTATCTGCGCGGCAGCCGAAAAAGAGCAGGACTCGCTCAACGGCGTTGCCGAACAGGTCGATTATCCCGAAGCCGTCAGCACCAACCTGGCAATTGCCGGCGGCGCGGTCGGAGTAGCGCGTGCGGTTCACGCCAAAGCGATTGTCGCCCTGACCGAAAGTGGCTCAACCGCCTTCGAAATCAGCCGCCACAACATCACTTTGCCGATTTTCGCCCTGACTCCGAGCATTTCCGCCCAACGCCGCATGGCAATGTATCGCGGCGTGCGCCCGATGATTCTGGCGACCAGCACCGACCACGATACTGCACTAAACGAAGTGGAAGCTGTGTTGGTCGAACACAAAATCCTGTGTTCCGGCGACCAATACATCATTACCAGCGGCTCGAAAATGCGCGAATCCGGTTCGACCAATACGCTGGAAGTGTTGCGCGTTAAATAATCGACACGCAAACGACAGATAATCATGAGGTCGTCTGAAAACTTGGAAACGGGTTTTCAGACGACCTTTTCGCAATATGCCGTGTCGTCATGCGGAATGCGGAGCGGATGGCTTGCCGGAGCGGGTTATATTGCCTGATGCTCAATACAGATGCTCAATACAGCAGTTTTTTGCGGGGTATTTCGATTGTACCGACCTGTTTCAGTAGGCTGATGTCCAAATCCGTCTGCGAGATACAGGCATCGCCAAAAACGTTTTCACAGTCGGTGTCCACGCGGACGATTCCGCCGAATTCTCCTGCTTTGGCAAGGGTATGGATGTCGGCAAAAATACCTGCGTAAATTTCGTCTGCCGCCAGCATGTCCGCTCCTTCGGCAAATACCGGCAGCCGTGCCAGCGCGGCGGCGACAGCCGAAGCGGAAGGGTGGTCAGAAATAGCGGTGGCTTTCAGGCGGATGTTTTTCGCCATACCTTTACCGTGATTGCGGATAACGAAGGCAATCATGCCGGGTTTGTCTTCTACCGGGCGGATGGCGGCATGCAGGACGGGGTGGACGCTTTCACGCTGTATCAGTTTTTCCCGATGCTGCATTTCGCTTTTTGCCTTGATTCTGACCGAAACGACAGCCCACGCAAGCCAAACCAGCGCGATGGCGGAAAATGCCGTGATGACAGGGGTAAGGTCGGCGAGATAGTCTTGGGGGTTAAACCAGACGCAGGCGGTTAGAAAACCGGCAAAAAACATCAAAATGTATAAAGCCGGTGCAAAACGGCTGAGGACGGATGCGTGCATAAAGATTCCTGTCGTTGGCAGAATAAGGTCGTCTGAAAGCGCTGTGCGGTATTGTCTTAAGACAATATGATTGTAACGTAAACCATATGGTTTAACATGCCCGAATAACGAACGGCATAATCGGAAGAGGGACGGCGACGCTATTGCCTCCCGCCGCCCGCTGCTTTACCATAAGCCGCTTTCGGTAAAAATGCCGCCACCACTTCCCATCACACAACTACCATGAAAAAACTGATCACCTCGTTGCCTATTTTCATTGTCTTAGCCGACATGGTTTACGGCTTTGTCCTCAATATCTCGCAAGGGCTTAATTTGCAGCAAAGCACGCCTTCTGACGGCGGACTTGCCGTTACCCCCGATATTGCGTTCAACAGCCTGCAAATTATTGCCAACGGCGGCATGATGGTTATTATCGGCTTCGGACTGCTGACTCTGCTCCAACTTAACGGTACGGTTTTAAAACGCCGTATCCTGCCCATCGGCATTTTCCGCACGTTGGGGCTGCTGGCGGTATTGGCATTCAGTGTGCCGTCGCTGTGGGAATGGGGCAATGCGCTGATTTCCGCTGCTATGGGGTATCCCGTGTTCAATTTCGGCAACCCGCGCTATTTGGCCAGCGCATTTTGTATGCCGCTGATTGCCTTATTGTGTCTGAAGCGGCTGTACGATTGGTACAAACTGCACCGTTTGCCGCAAGCGGATACGGTCGTGCCTGCCGCAGCACAGGAACCGGATAAAAAGGTCGTCTGAAAATCCTTTTTCTGGTTTTCAGACGACCGGTTTCCATAGGTTTCGGGAAATAAAGAATATCGGAAAATAGCAAAGATGAGATGCTTAAACCTAATGATATATAACGTGAATTCGAGATAAGGCTCTCTTTGTCTGATGGTGGGCAGTGCGTCGCAGATGCCTGTTGTGAAATGTGGCGGGACTTCGCCCGCGAAAAAACGTTTTAACCTATAGAGACCTTTGCAAAATTCCCCAAAATCCCCTAAATTCCCACCAAGACATTTAGGGGATTTTCCATGAGCACCTTCTT
>NZ_CEXQBZ010000088.1:0-4372 GCF_982712965.1 Neisseria flava
ATCAGGAGGTATTGGGGGGAAGGAAATGGCCGAAAACCTGTGTTTGGGTTTCGGTTGTCGGGGGAAGGGCTTTTTTGTAAAGGTCTCACACTGTGAAGCCGCACCGCAGTTTGAACGGTGATACGCCGTTTGAGGTCTTGCAGGCTTATTTTTCTCAACCTGTGGTGTAAACAATGCGACGATTTCCTACAATCTAAGCACGGCGTATCGTGTATCCGTGTGCCCCACCCTCGAATTACTATAGTGGATTAAATTTAAACCAGTACGGCGTTGCCTCGCCTTGTCCTGATTTAAATTTAATCCACTATAACAAACCCGTAGCGTGGAATCCGTCCACAAAAATGATTAAAAAAGGTCGTCTGAAAATTCAAACACCAGGTTTTCAGACGACATTTCACATTTTTTCACCCATGCTCGGGAGGCTCCGGCGCACCTGCGGGCTGTTTGTAGCGGTTGTACATAAACAGATACTGCGTCGGGAACCGGCTTATCCAATATTCCGTATATTCATTGATTACCCGCGCATCGTGTTCTTTATCGCCGTTCAGTTCGCCGCGTAAGGGTTCGATGTGCAGGACAAACCCGCGTCCTTTCGGCAGGCGTTCTCCGCAGAAAAACAATGCCTTAACCCCTTTTACCTGCGCGAGCTTGCCTGCCAGCGTCATGGTAAAAGCCGGTTTACCGAAAAACTCTGCCCACACACCGTCTCCGCCTTCTTCTGGCGCAGGGACATGGTCGGGCAAAACGATGGTGGCTTCGCCCGCACGCAAGGCTTTGATGACCTGCTTAACGCCTTGAATACTGGTCGGTGCGGTTTTACCTTTACCGCGTACGCGCCCCGCCTGCATGACTTCATCCATCGCTTTGAGCTTCGGCGGTTTGTACATCGCCGTAAGTGGAAACGGAAGCTGTTGGCTGATATATCGTCCGGCAAGGTCGTAGCTGCCGATGTGCGGGGTAATAAACAACAATCCTTCGCCCGCATCCAACGCAGCCTGTACATGCTCCCAACCGCGTACTTCTACAAACAATTTTTCTATGCTCTCAGGTCGTCTGAAAAAAGCCACGGGCAATTCCAACCCGCCTTTGACGGTTTCGCGGAACACAGCCTTGACCGCCGCTTCATCGGGCTGCAAACCGGCCGTGCGCATATTGTCAAATACGCGTTCGCGATCCTCACGGCGCAGATAATAAACCACACCGCCCAACACGCCCGCCAATGCGTGCAACAGGCGCAGAGGCATGGCGGCGAAGAGTTTGAAGAAAAAGGTAATCAGAATATACATAAAGGTATACCAAAGAAAGGTGGTCGGATTGTATAGCCGAATACGCAGGCAGTCGATACCTCGTTGACTGCCTGCACGCCGTTCCCATCAAGATGCTCCTTCAAACCAAATAACAAAATTGATAGTAACCGTTGTAAAATTTTTACAGACTGAAAACGTACAGACAAGACTTTCCCTAAAACTTCGTTAATTTTAAAAAACAGTTGTCTGCTATCAATACAAATATCAAAAAAACAGCTTTGCTTTTTATATTTATCTGTTTATAAATTATTTTTTAAATTTCAACCCAAATCTACACTTCTGCCTTTTCATTTTCTTATAAATTAAACCTTGTTTTTCATTTCTAAAAAATCGTCTTTTTGCTCGTTTTAAAATACATTGGGATTTGATCAAACAACAATTATTTACGGCAAATTTAAACGCAAATGCTCTCTTTTGCTCCTGATTGATGTACACTTACGAACATAAGCATTTGAAATTTCTTAAAAATATAAGAAGAATCACAATCATCTTCTTTTTGTAATGCTTCTCAAATCAAACTACACGAACAGAAAGGCATACACCATGGAAACCAAACGTCTCTCTTCTCTTCTCAAACTCATCGCCAACCCCGAACGCATGACCATTTTGTTCATGTTGATGGACAGCGAACGCAGCATCGCTGAGTTATCCGAAGCACTCGGACAGCCTGCGACTGCTGTTTCCAACCATCTCGCGCGTTTGCGCTCCGAAGGTTTGATCGATTTCACCCGCTACCACCGCGTCATCGAATACCGACTGGTATCCGAAGAAGCGGCCGCCATTCTCAATACGCTGCGCCATTTGGAAAACCGTAAAGCCGCCTAAGGGCTGTTGAGCATTGTTTTCTCAAACGGATTTTTGTTTCAAAACCGGCAGCCGCCAAAATCCCCTGATGTTACAATAACGTCCCGTTTACCCAACAAAGCGGTTTTGCATGAACCGCTTTTGTTTCGTCCTTATTTTGCCCGAAAAGCCCGAAACGCTTTTCAGACGACCCTCACACACGGAATCTGCATGAAAATCACCACTTGGAACGTCAATTCCCTCAACGTGCGCCTGCCGCAGGTGCAAAACTGGCTTGCCGACCATCAACCCGATGTCCTTGTTTTGCAAGAGCTTAAGCTCGACCAAGACAAATTTCCCGCCGCCGCCCTGCAAATGATGGGCTGGCACAGCGTTTGGAGCGGGCAAAAAACCTACAACGGCGTCGCCATCATCAGCCGCAACGAACCGCAAGACGTACACGTCGGTCTGCCCGCCCTGCCCGACGACCCGCAACGCCGCGTCATCGCCGCAACCGTCAACGGCGTGCGCGTCATCAATGTTTATTGCGTCAACGGCGAAGCCCTCGACAGCCCAAAATTCCAATATAAAGAACAATGGTTTGCCGCTTTGACCGAATTTGTCCGCGACGAAATGACGCGCCACGAAAAACTGGTCTTACTCGGCGACTTCAATATCGCGCCAGCCGATGCCGACTGCTACGACCCTGAAAAATGGCATGAAAAAATCCACTGTTCTTCCATCGAGAGACAGTGGTTCAAAAATCTGTTGGATTTGGGCTTGACTGACAGCCTGCGCCAAATCCACCCCGAAGGCGCGTTTTACACTTGGTTTGACTATCGCGGCGCGATGTTCCAACGCAAACTCGGACTGCGCATCGACCACCAGCTTATCAGCCCCGCCCTGTCTGCCGTGTTGAAAGACGTTTATGTCGATTTGGACGCGCGCGCGCAAGAACGCCCGAGCGACCATGCGCCGGTTGTGGCTGAATTTGATTTGTAAGGCGTAATCTTTAAAAAAGGTCGTCTGAAAATCAAAAATTGGGTTTTCAGACGACTTTTTTAAATTCCGGGCTGTATTGGCGTGTACGGGTTTGACGTTTGGTTTTTTATTATTCAAACCACCAAAACTCTTATTCAATATGTCGCCTGACGCCCAAAGTCAACCTGTCTAAACCGGCCAAATCCTGTCGGGTTTCAATCTCTGTAAAACCATTTTCCGACAAAATCTGCCGTACTGCCCCACCTTGGTTATATCCATGTTCCAACAGCAACCACCCGCCCTCTTTCAAAAATTCAGACGCACGCTGTGCCAGCTCCCGAATACAAGTCAAGCCGTCGGCAAAATCGGTCAATGCCGTCTGAGGCTCAAAACGCAAATCTCCTTGATTCAAATGGCTGTCATCTTTCTCAATATAAGGAGGGTTGGAAACAATAACATCAAAACGATATTTGTCTTCAGACGACGTTTTATCCGTATCGAACCATGATCCTGATGCAAACTCAACTGCTGCACCTAAATTTTCTGCGTTTCGACGGGCAACAACCAAAGCCTGCCTGCTAATATCAGACGCGCGTACTTCTGCATCCTTCCGTTCCAATGCCACCGTAACGGCCACCGCCCCGCTACCGGTACCCAAATCCCAAACCCGTCCGTTTTTCGGGAGATGTTCGATAACCGCTTCAACCAAATGCTCGGTTTCCGGACGGGGAATCAAAACATCAGGGCAGACTTCAAACCAACGACCATAAAACTCCCGGCCACCCATGATATAAGCTATTGGCTCACCATTCAGACGACGCTCCGCCAAACTATCCAGCCGAGCGAAAATATCTGCCGGAATCGCTTCTGCTCCCTGCGTTATTAATTGAACACGGCTGTAACCTCCCGCCTTTTGCAAAAGCATACGTGCCTCTATGCGCGGTAGCGGAGACTGCCGTATCCAGTCATCTAATGTCATCACTCTTTTTTCATTCATTTCCATCTCATCATCCATCAACTCTGCCTGCTAAAAACAAACATAAAATACTTCCAAGATTTCCTTGAATTTACGAACATTTAATTTTCCAAGTAGACTTTTTTGTTCACCAAGCAACAGGATTAAGACGGGAAACATAACAATGCTGGAGGCTTTGTGAGGATTTCCCTATAGAAGATGTCGTTTGATGAAAAAACACAAAAACTATTGAAGGTCGTATCCCCTTATGAGACCTTTGCAAAATTCCCCAAAATCCCCTAAATTCCCACCAAGACATTTAGGGGATTTTCCATGAGCACCTTCT
>NZ_CEXQBZ010000089.1:0-4286 GCF_982712965.1 Neisseria flava
TGCCTCGCCTTGCCGTACTATCTGTACTGTCTGCGGCTTCGTCGCCTTGTCCTGATTTAAAGTTAATCCACTATAAATTCCCGCCACAATTTGTCCTTACGCAGAAAGAGACTGAATGACGACTGATGACAGGTGTCGTATCAAAAACCAAATGACCCGGCTAATGTCGACCTGTAAAACTACTCAACCTGACACAAACAAAAAAGCTGTATTCCCTAAGAAATACAGCTTTTTCAATATCACGATAAACTCGGATTATTCTTCAGAACCGGTGTAAGGACGGATGCTGACCGTTTTACGGTTCAGCGCGCCTTTGGTTTTGAATTCAACATAACCGTCAACTTTGGCGAACAAAGTGTGGTCTTTGCCCATGCCTACGTTGTCGCCGGCATGGAATTTGGTACCGCGTTGGCGGACGATGATGGAACCTGCCGGAATCAGCTCGTTGCCGTAGGCTTTTACGCCCAAGCGTTTGGCTTCTGAATCGCGACCGTTGCGGGTGCTACCGCCTGCTTTTTTACTTGCCATTTGTAATACTCCTAAGTTTCAAAAATTAGGCGATTGCCACGATTTCGATTTGGGTGAAATTTTGGCGATGGCCTTGGCGTTTTTGGTAGTGTTTACGGCGGCGCATTTTGAAAATGCGTACTTTCTCGCCGCGACCATGGGCTACTACTTTAGCTGTTACTTTTGCGCCTTCAATGAAAGGAGCGCCAACTTTTACAGATTCACCGTCAGCAATCATCAAAACTTCGGTCAGTTCGATTTGGCTGTCGAGTTCGGCTGGTATCTGTTCTACTTTCAATTTTTCGCCAACGGCAACTTTATATTGTTTGCCGCCGGTTTTTACGACCGCGTACATACTCAACTCCATGAGAATTATGGTTAATATCCCGCACACCATTGTGCGAAACATGGCATTCTATTGCTATTTGCCTGTTTTGTCAAAGTTTATTTCGTTTGTGGGGTCAGGGTCGTCTGAAAGATGTGTCAAACGGGCTTTGCTGCTATAATCGCGCGTTGGATTGCCGATATTTTTTATGCGGCAATATTATTTCCGCCTTATACCCAACCCATTTATTTATACGGCAAGCCTGCTTCATTTTGCTGACTGAGAATGTGTTATGCTCGAAAACCTGCCTTATTTCCAACGCCATCTGCCTGAAGACCTTTCGCGGGTCAATGAAGTAATCAACCAAGCGGTTCAGTCTGATGTCGCGCTGATTTCGCAAATCGGTACTTATATTATCAGTGCCGGCGGTAAGCGTCTGCGCCCGATTATGACAATTTTGGCAGGCAAGGCGGTCGGCTATGACGGAGATAAGCTTTATGCTTTGGCGGCGATGGTGGAGTTTATCCACACTTCGACTCTGCTGCACGACGATGTGGTCGATGAAAGCGATTTGCGCCGCGGACGTGAAACGGCGAATAATCTGTTCGGCAACGCGGCGGCGGTGTTGGTCGGCGACTTTTTATATACGCGCGCTTTCCAGTTGATGGTTGATTCCGGCAGTATGCGCATTTTGGAAGTCATGGCGGATGCAACCAATATTATTGCCGAAGGCGAGGTCATGCAGCTGATGAACATCGGCAATACCGACATCACCGAAGCGCAATATGTTCAAGTGATTCAATATAAAACAGCCAAATTGTTTGAAGCGGCAGCACAGGTCGGCGCGATTTTGGGTAATGCCTCTCCTGAGCATGAGCAGGCGCTGAAAGATTACGGCATGTATGTCGGTACGGCGTTCCAAATTATTGATGATGTTTTGGATTATTCGGGTGAAACTGAAGAAATCGGTAAAAACGTCGGCGATGATTTGGCAGAAGGCAAACCGACTTTGCCGCTGATTTATCTGATGCGCAACGGGGCGAAACAAGTGGCGGACGATGTGCGCCACGCTTTGGAAAATGCGGACCGCAGCAGTTTCCAAAAAATCCATGATTATGTCGTCCATTCCGATGCGCTGACTTATTCGATTTCCGAAGCACGTAAAGCAGTTGAGCAAGCAGTGGCTTCTTTGGCTGTGCTACCTGACAGCGAAGTCAAGCAGGCGATGGTTCAGTTGGCTGAGGAATCATTGGCACGGGTTTCTTAAATCCGATGAATTTCAACTTCGTCCCGATGTTTCTGGTGACGCTGATTTTTCTCGGTGTCGTCAGTAACAACAACTCGATTACGATTTCAGCAGCAATTTTGCTGTTAATGCAGCAGACTGCTTTGTCGCAATATATTCCTTTCATGGAAAAACACGGCTTGCATTTTGGGATTATTTTGCTGACAATCGGGGTCTTAAGCCCGCTGGTTTCAGGCAAGGTTCAAATTCCGCCGCTGTCAGAGTTTGTCAATTTTAAAATGATTGCCGCTGTATTAATCGGTATCCTTGTTGCCTGGCTGGCAGGACGCGGTGTACCGCTGATGAGCGAACAGCCCGTGTTGGTAACAGGTCTTTTGATCGGTACGGTTATCGGTGTGGCGTTTATGGGCGGCATTCCGGTCGGTCCGCTGATTGCCGCAGGATTATTATCATTTATAGCAGGAAAAGTTTAACACGCTCGCCATAGTTCAACGGATAGAACGTATGCCTCCTAAGCGTAAAATACAGGTTCGATTCCTGTTGGCGAGGCCACCACTGCAAAATATGTCGTATTGAATACCCACCATCTGCAATCCGACATTACCGAATTCTTGATTTACATTAAGACCAAAGTAAAATTTCCCCTGGTCATTTACATCTCTCTTTTTTCTCCATCTATTTTGCTATAATCACACCCAGTTCTCTTTTTCAGACGACCTTACTCCAAGATCCCCTGAAACCTCCATTCCATTAAATAAAAAGGATGCCTTATGAGCTTACACAGCGATATTCTCGTCGTAGGTGCGGGACCGGCAGGACTCAGCTTTGCAGCCGAACTGGCCGGAAGCGGTTTAAAAGTTACCCTGATTGAAAAAAGTCCCCTGGAGGTTTTGCAAAATCCGCCTTACGACGGCAGGGAAATCGCCCTAACCCACCTGTCCCGCGAAATTATGCAACGCTTGGGCATGTGGGATTTGATTCCCAAAGACGAAATTTACCCCTTGCGCGATGCAAAAGTCTTGAACGGGCAGTCCGATTACCAACTCCACTTCCCGCAACCGACCCAAGCACGCGGCGAACCTGCCGACTGCTTAGGTTATCTGATTTCAAACCACAATATCCGCAAAGCTGCTTATGAAGTCGTATCCAAACTGGAAAACGTTACCATCCTGACCGGTACCGGCGTCAAAGAAGTCAAAACTTCCGAAGACGAAGCCCAAGTCATCTTGGAAAACGGCGAAGTTTTGAGCGGCCGCCTACTCTTGGCAGCAGACAGCCGCTTCTCCCAAACCCGCCGACAACTGGGCATTTCCTCCGATATGCACGATTACAGCCGCACCATGTTTGTCTGCCGCATGAAGCATACCCTGTCTAACCAGCATACCGCTTACGAATGCTTCCACTACGGCCGCACCATCGCCCTGCTGCCTTTGGAAGAACACCTGACCAACACAGTCATTACCGTCGATAGCGACAAGGCAGACACCATCAAAAAAATGTCTCCCGAAGAATTGGCAGCCAGCGTCAAAGAGCAGCTCAAAGGCCGTTTGGGCGATATGGAATTGGTCAGCACCATTCACAACTACCCCTTGGTCGGCATGATTGCCCAACGCTTTTATGGCAAACGCAGCGCCTTAATCGGCGACGCCGCCGTAGGTATGCACCCTGTTACCGCACACGGTTTCAACTTGGGCTTATCCAGCGCAGACCTCTTGGCAAAACTGATTCTCGAAGCGGAACAACGCGGTCAAGACATCGGCGCCGCCAGCCTGCTGGAAAAATACAGCACCAAGCATATGCTCCATGCCCAACCGATTTACCACGGCACCAATATGCTGCTCAAACTCTTTACCAATGAAACTGCGCCCGCCAAAATCCTGCGCGGCTTGGTATTGCGTGCCAGCAACAACTTCCCGCCGCTGAAAAAACTGATTACCAAACAACTGACCGGCTAATGCGTTTAAACACATCAAAAGGTCGTCTGAAACGCTTTCCAGACGACCTGAGACCTTTGCAAAATTCCCCAAAATCCCCTAAATTCCCACCAAGACATTTAGGGGATTTTCCATGAGCACCTTCTTCCAGCAAACCGCACAAGCCATGATCGCCAAACACATCGACCGCTTCCCGCTATTGAAGTTGGATCAGGTGATTGATTGGCAGCCGATCGAGCAGTACCTGAATCGTCAAAGAACCCGTTACGTCCGA
>NZ_CEXQBZ010000090.1:0-4131 GCF_982712965.1 Neisseria flava
GGGGCATTTGGGTAAAATCAGGAGTAATTAGGAGCGGAAATAGACGAAAACCTGTGTTTGGGTTTCGGCTGTCGGGGGAAGGGCTTTTTTGCAAAGGTCTCTATCTGTTGGAATTCTTCTACCAAATCGTCTGTATTTTGTTTTAGAACATGACCAACTGCTGCTTTAGCAACGGTTTTCATCACGAATCCTGCAGCTTTCGCGATTTCCTTGGTGAGATCTTTGCGTTGTTCAGACGGCTGCTTGCCAGTATCTTCAGGCGTACAGGCTTTGATGATTTTAGCAAACAATGCCAGCAGAGGCTCTCCGCTGTGGTCTGAACGGAAAGCGTCGATATAGACGGGCCGGTAATCGCGATGTTGCTCCTGCATGAGTTGAATCAGCTTTTGGCAAAATTTGGTTTTGCCCGTCCCCCAGCCGCCGTCGATGACCATCGGGGAAAGGTCGATGGACGAGGTAAGCAGCCTGATGATGTTTTCGGCTATCGGCTTACGGTTGAATTCGTCTTGTGTATCGAAAGTGGGGTTTTCTAAAGTTTGGGTTTCCATGCTATCCCTTTGTTTAATCATAAATTCAAATAAGAATACCTATGCCGTCATTCCCGCGTAGGCGGGAATCCAGACCTTAGCCATTCAGAAATGTTTAGAGATTACCGTAATTTTAAACTTCTGGATTCCCGCCTGCGCGGGAATGACGGCATAAGTATGTCTTGGTTTAATCATATGGATATGTTCTGATATTTAAAAGGCCGTCTGAAACCTGATTCTTGGTTTTCAGACGACCTTTCCACATTTTGCACCATCGGCAGACAAGCCTATTTCGCCCCTTTAAACCCGCGCTTCAAATGCACCATCAGCAATGCCACCGCCGCAGGGGTTACGCCGGAAATGCGGCTGGCTTGTCCGACGGTTTCAGGTTTGTGCTGGTTGAGCTTTTGCTGCACTTCGGCGGATAAGCCTTTGACTTTGCTGTAATCGATGTCGTCGGGCAGCTTTAAGGTTTCGATGTCGCGGCGGCTGTCGATTTCTTCGTTTTGGCGGTCGATATAGCCTTGGTATTTGACTTGGATTTCGACTTGTTCGATGACTTCGGCGGAGAGGTTTTCAGACGACCTTGCGCCTTCGAGCGTCATCAGTGCGGCGTAGTCGAGGTTCGGGCGGCGCAGGAGGTCGTGCAGGTTGGCTTCGCGGCTGAGTTTTTGTCCGAACACGCGGATTTGTTCGTCTTCGGCGAGTTTTTGCGGCGTGTACCACGTTGTTTTCAAACGTTGAATTTCGCGTTCGATGGCGTCGCGTTTTTCGTTGAACAGGCGCCATTGCGCTTCGGATACCAAGCCGATTTTGTGGCCGTCTTCGGTCAGGCGCATGTCGGCGTTGTCTTCCCTGAGTTGCAGACGGTATTCGGCGCGGCTGGTAAACATTCGGTAGGGTTCGTTCACGCCTTTGGTGATGAGGTCGTCCACCAATACGCCGAGATAGGCTTGTTCGCGTCGCAACAGGAGCGGGTCTTGTTCGCGGACGTATTGCACGGCGTTCGCACCTGCAAGCAGGCCTTGCGCGGCGGCTTCTTCGTAGCCGGTCGTGCCGTTGATTTGTCCGGCGAAAAAGAGGCCTTGAATGGTTTTGGTTTCGAGGCTGGCTTTGAGGTTGCGCGGGTCGAAGTAGTCGTATTCGATGGCGTAACCGGGGCGCAGGATATGGGCGTTTTCGAGGCCTTTCATGCTGCGCACGAGGGCGATTTGGATGTCAAACGGCAGGCTGGTGGAGATACCGTTAGGATAGTATTCGTGCGTGGTCAGGCCTTCGGGTTCGAGGAAAATCTGATGGCTGTCTTTGTCGGCGAATCGGTTGATTTTGTCTTCGATAGACGGACAATAACGCGGGCCAACGCCTTCGATTTTGCCGGTAAACATCGGGCTGCGGTCGAAGCCTGAGCGGATGATGTCGTGGGTTTGCGTGTTGGTATGCGTAATCCAGCAGGACACTTGGCGCGGGTGCATTTCGGCGCTGCCGCGCACGGACATTACGGGAACGGGTGTGTCGCCGGGCTGTTCGGTCAGTTGGGAGAAGTCAATCGTGCGTCCGTCAATACGCGGCGGCGTGCCGGTTTTCAGACGGCCTTGCGGCAAGTTCAATTCGCGCAAACGGCCGCCCAAGGATTTGGCGGCGGGGTCGCCCGCACGGCCGCCTTCGTAGTTTTCCAAACCGATGTGGATTTTGCCGGACAAAAACGTGCCGGCGGTCAACACGACGGCGCGTGCTTTAAACTCCACACCCATCGCGGTAACCACGCCGCTGATGCGTTCGCCGTCGAGGGTAACGTCGTCAACCGACTGCTGGAAGAGGTCGAGGTTTTCTTGGTTTTCCAGCATTTCGCGGATGGCGGCTTTATACAGGATGCGGTCCGCCTGCGCGCGCGTGGCACGCACTGCCGCTCCTTTGCTGGCGTTCAGGCGGCGGAACTGGATGCCGGATTTGTCGGTTGCCAACGCCATCGCGCCGCCGAGCGCGTCAAGTTCGCGCACGAGATGGCCTTTGCCGATGCCGCCGATGGAGGGGTTGCACGACATTTGTCCGAGCGTTTCGATGTTGTGTGTGAGCAAAAGCGTCTGCGCGCCCATGCGTGCGGCGGCGAGCGCGGCTTCCGTGCCTGCGTGGCCGCCGCCGACGACGATGACGTCGTAGGTTTTGGGGTAAATCATGTGGGTCATGTGTGTCAACGGGCCTAATGGTTTCAGACGACCTCTTTTCTCTGACGGAGGTCGTCTGAAAATATAATGAATTCAAAAATAAACGTGGGATTGTACGCTTTTTCGGGGGGATTTGACAGGTGGAAAGGGGCTTGCGGGTACGGGATGGGAAAAAGGTCGTCTGAAAATCCGGCCTCACCGAAATGAAAACGGATAAAACGGGTTTGACCAAATCTCAAATCCACAGTTTTTTAGAAGAATTTAGATGAATTTTGCAGGCAACGAATGCGTTACGTTGCCGCATGCAATCTTTGGATTTCCGACCATCCGTTACCATACATAGGGGAGAGGATATTGAGAAAAAAGAAGGTCGTCTGAAAACCAAGTTTCGGTTTTTCAGACGACCTTTTGCTTGATCAAATCACTTCAATGCATTGCCCGATGTAAATCAGCAATGAACCAGCGTGCCTTCGTCTTCGCCGATAACGACGCGTTTGAGCGAACCTTGTTTGGCGATGCCGAAGACGACGATGTTGAGTTTGCGTTCGCGGCAGAGGGCGAAGGCGGTCGCGTCCATGACTTTGAGGTTTTTGTTCAAAGCTTCGTCAAAGGTGATGGTTTCGTAGCGCGTAGCGGACGGGTCTTTTTTCGGGTCTGCGGTATAAACACCGTCCACGTTGGTGGCTTTGAGCATGACGTCGCAGTTCATTTCGGCTCCGCGCAGGGCGGCGGCGGTGTCGGTGGTGAAGAAGGGGTTGCCCGTACCGGCGGCGAAGATGACGACTTTGCCTTCTTCGAGGTATTGGATGGCTTTGGGGCGGGCGTAGGTTTCGGCGATTTGCTGCATGGAAAGCGCGGATTGTACGCGCGCTTTGATGCCGAGGGTTTCGAAAGCATCTTTGAGGGCAAGGGCGTTCATGACGGTCGCCATCATGCCCATGTAGTCTGCGGTGGCGCGGTCCATGCTGCCTGCTTGGGCGGATACGCCGCGGAAGATGTTGCCGCCGCCGACGACGATGCCGACTTGTACGCCCATTTTGACAACTTCGGCGATTTCACCGACGGTTTGGACGATGGTGTCGTGGTTGATGCCGAAAGGATCGGAACCCATCAGGGATTCGCCGGAGAGTTTCAGTAATACGCGTTTGTATTTGATTTGCTGTGTCATGGGATACCTTGCTTTCTTTGGGTGGATAGCGCCGATTATTCAGAGCGAACTGACCATTCATTCCAAATGCTCAGTTCACCCTGTGGCGCTGCTTCAATGCGGGGAAAGGGCGTTTGATTTTTCAGACGACTTTTCGGGATGTTTGGCTGACAGGGTAACGCGTTTTCCGTGGGTGTATGGGTTTGGATAAATTATTATGAGACCTTTGCAATAACATAGGTTACTAAAATTTTATGCTCAATCTCATTTTCAAAATTCAAAACCTTTCTGATTT
>NZ_CEXQBZ010000091.1:0-4102 GCF_982712965.1 Neisseria flava
CCAAGTGTTTTATTCTTGAATCTGTTCCAACCACTAGTACCATAGTGTTGCACTTGAAATCCGAATCCAAGGACCTTGTTGCTAACTCAGACAAATCAAATATCGTAAGTGGTCGATGCGGTATCGCCGCCTTTGCCTGTCCAGTTGGTATGGAAGAACTCGCCGCGCGGTTTGTCAGTGCGCTCGTAGGTATGCGCGCCGAAGTAGTCGCGTTGGGCTTGCAGCAGGTTGGCGGGCAGGCGTTCGGTGGTGTAGCCGTCGAGGAAGGTAATCGCGGAAGCCATGCAGGGCATGGGGATGCCGCATTCGATGGCTTTGGCGACCACTTTGCGCCATGCGGGCAGGCAGTTTTCCAATACGCCTTTGAAATAGGGGTCGGAACCCAAGAACACCAAATCGGGATTGGCTTCGTATGCGTCGCGGATGTTACCCAAGAACGCGCTGCGGATGATGCAGCCTTCGCGCCACAGAAGGGCGGTGTTGCCGTAGTTCAATGCCCAATCGTTGTTTTCGCTGGCTTCGCGGATGAGCATGAAGCCTTGTGCGTAGGAGATGATTTTGGATGCCAACAGGGCTTGGCGCAGGGCTTCGACCCATGCGGCTTTGTCGCCGCCAACGGGGGTAACGGTTTTGCCGAACAAGCGGCTGGTTTGAACACGTTGGTCTTTGAACGCGGATACGCAGCGGGCAAACACGGCTTCGGAAATCAGCGTCAGCGGGATGCCCAAGTCGAGGGCGTTGATGCCGGTCCATTTGCCTGTGCCTTTTTGTCCGGCGGTATCGAGGATTTTTTCGACCAAAGGTTCGCCGTTTTCGTCTTTGTAGCCCAAAATCGCGGCGGTGATTTCAATCAGGTAGGAATCCAGCTCGGTTTGGTTCCATTCGCTGAAAATGCGGTGCATTTCGTCGTAGCTCAGACCCAAGCCGTCTTTCATGAATTGGTAGGCTTCGCAAATCAACTGCATATCGCCGTATTCGATGCCGTTGTGCACCATTTTGACGAAATGGCCTGCGCCGTCGCGGCCGACCCAGTCGCAGCAGGGTTCGCCTTGCGGGGTTTTGGCGGCAATGGCTTGGAAGATGGGTTTGACGGCGGGCCATGCGGCTTCGTCGCCGCCGGGCATGATGGATGGACCGTGACGCGCGCCTTCTTCGCCGCCGGAAACGCCTGCGCCGATAAAGCGGATGCCTTTTGCCGCCAGCTCGTGGGTGCGGCGGGTGGAATCGGGATAGTTGGCGTTGCCGCCGTCAATAATAATGTCGCCTTGGTCCAAAAGCGGGACAAGTTGCTCGATAAAGTCATCCACGACAGAACCTGCGCGTACCATCATCATGATTTTGCGCGGTTTTTCCAGTTTATCCACTAAATCTTGCAATGAATAGGCACCGATAATGTTGGTGCCTTTGGCTGCGCCGTTGAGAAAATCGTCTACTTTAGCAGTGGTCCGGTTGTACGCCACGACTTTGAAACCGTGATCGTTCATATTCAAAATCAAATTTTGACCCATAACGGCCAAGCCGATGACGCCGATATCGCCTTTCATTGATGGAAGCTCCATTATTAATTTAATTTATCAGCCGTAACTCTATCTGATTTACAGAGGTTTAACAATCCTTAACTATCTAATTTTTTGAAAAGATGCCTTTACGTTGCGGGCTTTGGCTGCGCGTTGGGAAACAAACTATAAATAAGATTTTAAATAATAAATGGATGATTATATTGAGTCGCGCATTTGTTTGTGTATAACTTTTATTCCTTTTTTAGTTCAATAAGTTGAATGTAGAGTTTGGATGCGGATAAACTGCCGTTTGCCTTGTTTGCAGATGTGGATAATTTTGAAATCCGGTTTTTATTTGTGTATAACTTTCCGGCTATACACACAGCCTGCCGGTTTTATACCGGGCTCAAACGGAACTGTCCGAAGAGATAAACAGTCCAATCGGTTTTCATGTTTCAGACGACCTTTTGTGTTTTTCAACCGCAGGTCGTCTGAAAAATATCTCAACGAAAAGGGAGCAGATATGAAATTTTCTTTTGGATTAAACCTGTCGGCTGTTTTGGTTTTGGCGGCGTGCGCGCACCAGCCGATGCAGAAACCTGATGCTGCGCCTGTGCCGACGGCTGTGGATAACCATGCGCCGGAACAAGGGACGGGGCTGACCGAGCAGAAATTGATCCGCGCCAAACATTATATGGCGGCGTCTGCCAATCCGTTGGCAACCGAGGCGGGATATGAGGTTTTGAAACGCGGCGGCAGCGCGATAGATGCGATGATCGCCATGCAGACAACCTTGGGTCTGACCGAACCGCAGTCTTCCGGTTTGGGCGGCGGCGCGTTTTTGGTATATTGGGACAATAAGGCGAAAAAACTGACGACGTTTGATGCCCGAGAAACGGCGCCGAAAGCGGCAACGCCGGCGCTTTTTTTGGATGAAAACGGCAAGCCGATGGGCTTTATGAACGCGGTGGTCGGCGGCCGTTCGGTCGGTGTGCCGGGGATTCCGAAGCTGCTGGAAGATGTCCACAAGCGTTATGGCAAATTGCCTTGGGCAAGTCTGTTTGACAAACCGATTGCTTTGGCGGAACAGGGCTTTACCGTTTCACCGCGCATGGCGAAATCTATCGAGCAGAATCTCGAGCCTTTGAAACGTTATCCGCAAACCGCCGCGTATTTCCTGCCTGACGGCAAGCCTTTGGCAGCGGGAACGGTGTTGAAAAACCCTGAATTTGCCCGCTCCGTTCGCCTGTTGGCGGAAAAAGGCAGTGCGCCGTTTTATCAGGGGGCGCAGGCGCAGAATATTGTCCGTGCCGTTACCGGTGCTGTGGATAACCCCGGCAAAATCAGTTTGTCGGATTTGAAAAACTACCGCGTTATCGAGCGTCAACCGGTTTGCGCGCCCTATCGTGAATATGAAGTTTGCGGCATGGGCGCGCCAAGTTCGGGCGCGATTGCTTTGGGTGAAATTTTGGGCATCTTGCAAAATCAGGATATGAAGGCGTTGGGAGCGGAAAATATCCATAGTTGGCGCTGGATAGGCGATGCGTCGCGGATTGCGTTTGCCGACCGAGATCATTACATTGGCGATCCCGCGTTTGTCAACGTCCCGACCCGTGCCTTGATTTCTCAGGCTTACCTGAAACCGCGTGCCGAAGAAATCCGCCAAGCTGACAAGGCGTTGGAAAACATTCAGGCGGGCAAGTTTGGCAAGAAATACGCACAGGGTATGGCGGTAGAGCTGCCGTCCACCAGCCATTTGGTGGTTGTGGATAAAGACGGCAACGTCGTGTCGATGACGACTTCGATTGAAAACGCGTTCGGTTCGGGACTAATGACAAACGGCTATCTGCTCAACAATGAATTGACCGATTTTGCTTTCAACCCCGTCGGCGCGGACGGTAAAACGGTGGCAAACAGCGTGGCGGGCGGCAAACGGCCGCGTTCTTCGATGGCGCCGACCATTGTGATGAAAGGCGGCAAGCCTTATTTGGCGGTCGGTTCGCCCGGCGGCAGCCGCATCATCGGTTTCGTCGCCAAAACGCTGGTGGCGCATATCGATTGGGGTATGGACATTCAGGCGGCAATCTCCCTGCCGAATATGCTCAATCGCGGCAGCCAGTATGAAATCGAGGAAAAAACCGCGGCGGCGGACAAAGCGGCAGCATTGGAAAAACTGGGCTACAAAGTCCAAATCCGCGATTTGAATTCCGGCGTACAAGGCATTGTGATCGGCAAAGACGGTTTGCTCGGCGGTGCCGACCCGCGCCGCGAAGGCAAAGTCATGGGCGATTGATCACTGATAAGCTTGTGGATAAAAGATCGTCTGAAATCCGAATTTGGGTTTTCAGACGACCTTTTTTATCGTTGGAGAAAAGCTATGGATAAAGTGTGTATAAAATTTGAGAAAAAATATAATCTTTTTATTTTTCAGAAGGATAGATTAGATAGTCATGTGGATAATTATGTTTGAAATATTGGCGGGAGATGGTTTTGTTTTATTGAAAGGTCGTCTGAAAACTTAAAATCAAGATTGAACTGCACCCCAAAAGTTGGACATCCCCTCCAACTCACAAGGTGCAGTTTTTTTATGAGCAAATATACAT
>NZ_CEXQBZ010000092.1:0-3797 GCF_982712965.1 Neisseria flava
TTGCAGGAAAGGCCGTATGCTACCGCATACTGGCCTTTTCCTGTTAGGGAAAGTTGCACTTCAAATGCGAATCCGCCAGACGACAAAACTCATATTTCGGTAAAAAGGTCGTCTGAAAATGAACAAACCAAGCGGTATTCACACATTTTCAGACGACCTCCTGCACATTCCGGAATCATTTTCATCTCAATACGGTATAATCCCTCCATCTGCTTTGTACTGCATCATCAAACGATTATGGACAACATGCAAAACCAACCGCCAATCCCGCCGCGCAATTCGCTGCGCCGGAACAGTATTTACCTGCTGCCCAACTCCTTTACCATTGCCGCGTTGTTCTGCGCCTTTTTCGCCATCACCCAATCCATGCACGGGCGTTATGAGACGGCAGCGATTGCAGTATTCCTCTCCATGCTGCTCGACGGCATGGACGGTCGCGTGGCGCGGCTGACCAATAGCCAAAGCACGTTCGGCGAACAGCTAGACAGCCTTGCCGACATGGTCAGTTTCGGCGTCGCGCCCGCCTTGATTGCCTATAAATGGCAGCTTTGGCAGTTCGGCAAAATCGGTTATTCCGTCGCCTTCATCTACTGCGCCTGCGCCGCCCTGCGCCTCGCCCTATTCAACACACTCATCGGCAAAGTCGATAAACGCTGGTTCATCGGCGTGCCCAGCCCAACCGCTGCCGCGTTGATTGTCGGCCTGATTTGGGTCAACCACAGCATCGAACGCTTCCCAGGCGTACATTGGTGGGCTTTGGGTATCACGCTTTTCGCCGGCATTTCCATGATCGTCCAAATCCCGTTTTGGAGCTTTAAAGAAATCAACATCCGCCGCCAAGTCCCGTTTATGGGCATGGTGCTTGCCGTGTTGGTATTGCTGCTCATCAACTGGAAACCTTCGCTTGTACTTTTCCTGTTTTTCCTGGGTTACAGCCTCTCCGGCTACATCATGGCAGGATGGCGCTGGTTGAAAAAACGCCGTAAAACCAAAAAGGTCGTCTGAAAATGTGGACTTGGGACATCATCTTCTCCCTGCTCGCCGTCGGAAGCGCGGCGGGCTTTATTGCAGGATTGTTCGGCGTAGGCGGCGGCACATTGATTGTCCCCGTCGTCTTGTGGACGTTGCAACTGCAAGGCATCAGCAGCCACCCCTACGCCCAACATCTCGCCATCGGCACATCCTTCGCCGTGATGGTGTTCACGACCTTCTCCAGCATGTACGCCCAGCATAAAAAAAGCGCCATCGACTGGCAGACCGTCCGCCGTATGACCCCCTCCATGATATTCGGCGTACTGATTGGCGCAGTAACCGCCAAATACATGCCTACCCGCTCCCTGCAAATCTTCTTTATCGTATTCCTGACCCTTATCGCCCTCAAAACCCTGACCGACTCCAAACCGAAAGCCTCGCGCCACCTGCCCGGCCTACCCGGCCTAAGTGCTGTCGGCACATTGTTCGGCGCAGCTTCGAGCTGGGTCGGCATCGGCGGCGGCTCACTGTCCGTCCCCTTCCTGATGTATTGTAACTTCCCCGCCCACCGCGCCATCGGCACATCCTCCGGCCTCGCCTGGCCGATTGCGCTTGCAGGCACAATCGGTTATCTCGTTACCGGCTGGAACGTTTCCGATCTGCCACACGGCTCCGGCGGCTTCCTCTATCTACCCGCCGTCGCCATCCTCAGCATCGCCACCATGATTTTTGCTCCGCTCGGCGTCAAAACCGCGCACAAACTCCCCGCCCGCCAGCTCAAAATCTCCTTCGGCATCATGCTGCTGCTGATTGCCATAAAAATGGCTTGGAACCTTGTCCGTTGAATTTTTCCAAAAGCTGCCATCATTAAAAGGTCGTCTGAAAACGGGCATGGCGGGTTACGCCGAAACCATCCACATTTTTTCAGACGACCTTTCACCTTAGCCCTGTTTCAACACCCCAAATTCTTTTAAAATACCGCCTGATTTGAATTTAACCGAAAGACCGAACTTCATGAACCTACATCAAACCGTCGAACGCGAAGCCGCCGCCGCCTTTGCCGCCGCAGGCATCGCCGACAGCCCCGTTGTCTTGCAGCCAACCAAAAACGCCGAACACGGCGATTTCCAAATCAACGGCGTGATGGGTGCGGCAAAAAAAGCCAAACAAAATCCGCGCGAATTGGCACAAAAGGTCGCCGAAGCATTGGCGGGCAACGCCGTGATTGAAAGCGCGGAAGTCGCCGGCCCCGGCTTCATCAACCTGCGCCTGCGTCCCGAATTTCTCGCCCAAAATATTCATGCGGCTTTGAACGACGCGCGTTTCGGCATAGCGAAAACCGACAAACCGCAAACCGTCGTCATTGACTATTCCTCGCCCAATTTGGCGAAGGAAATGCACGTCGGCCATCTGCGTTCCAGCATCATCGGCGACAGCATTTCGCGCGTGTTGGAATTTATGGGCAACACCGTCATCCGCCAAAACCACGTCGGCGACTGGGGTACGCAATTCGGCATGTTGGTCGCTTATTTGGTGGAGCAGCAAAAAGACAATGCCGCGTTTGAGTTAGCGGATTTGGAGCAGTTTTACCGCGCCGCCAAAGTGCGCTTTGACGAAGATCCTGCCTTTGCCGACACCGCGCGCGAATACGTTGTGAAGCTGCAAGGCGGCGATGAAACCGTTTTGGCGTTGTGGAAACAGTTTGTCGATATTTCGCTCTCGCACGCCCAAGCCGTTTACGACACGCTGGGCTTGAAACTGCGCCCCGAAGACGTGGCGGGCGAATCGAAATACAACGACGATTTGCAGCCCGTGGTCGATGATTTGGTTCAAAAAGGTCTGGCGGTCGAAGACGACGGCGCAAAAGTCGTGTTCTTGGACGAGTTTAAAAACAAAGAAGGCGAACCCGCTGCGTTTATCGTGCAAAAACAAGGCGGCGGCTTCCTCTACGCCTCCACCGATTTGGCGTGCCTGCGCTACCGCATAGGCCGTCTGAAAGCCGACCGCCTGCTGTACGTCGTCGACCACCGCCAGGCCCTGCACTTCGAACAACTTTTCACCACTTCCCGCAAGGCAGGCTATCTGCCGGAAAATGCAAAAGCTGAGTTTATCGGCTTCGGCACCATGATGGGCAAAGACGGCAAACCGTTCAAAACGCGCAGCGGCGACACCGTGAAGCTGGTTGACCTGCTGACCGAAGCCGTTGAGCGCGCCACTGCTTTGGTGAAAGAAAAAAATCCCGAATTGGGCGCGGACGAAGCGGCGAAAATCGGCAAAACCGTCGGCATCGGCGCGGTCAAATACGCCGACTTGAGCAAAAACCGCACCAGCGATTATGTGTTCGACTGGGACGCCATGCTCTCGTTTGAAGGCAATACCGCTCCTTACCTGCAATACGCCTACACACGCGTACAAAGCGTATTCCGCAAAGCAGGCGAATGGGACGCAACCGCGCCAACCATTTTGACCGAACCGCTGGAAAAACAGCTTGCCGCCGAGCTGCTGAAATTCGAAGACGTGCTGCAAAGCGTGGCGGACACGGCATATCCGCACTACCTCGCCGCCTACCTCTACCAAACCGCCACCCTGTTCAGCCGCTTCTACGAAGCCTGCCCGATACTCAAAGCCGAAGGTGAAACCCGCAACAACCGCCTGCAACTGGCAAAGCTCACCGGCGACACGCTGAAACAAGGCTTGGATTTACTGGGCATTGATGTGTTGGATGTGATGTAAGTCATTCCCCATAGACAAAGGTCCTTGGATTCGGATTTCAAGTGCAACACTAGTGTATCAGTGGTTTGAACAGATTCAAGAATAAAACACTT
>NZ_CEXQBZ010000093.1:0-3554 GCF_982712965.1 Neisseria flava
AAAAGCTGAGTCCTGTCGCATACAGAACCCAGCTTGCACAGAGCGCCTGAAAAGGCTTTTATGAGTGTCCAAGATTTTGGGGTCAGTTCATACCGGATTCTGCTTTTCAGACGACCTTTTATATCAGGTTTATATCAGGGGATAAATATTCTGCTGTTGTTTCTATACTGATTGCAAGATTTATTAAACGAAGGTCGTCTGAAAGCCTTGATAGTTTTTCAGACGAACTCTCATTGTTTGGAACCAAACGCTTTCTTAAGCCTCCAAGTTTTTACGCCACAACACCAACAGCTTACCGATATGCTGAACCAGTTGCGCATCGACGGCTTCGCACAACGCATTGCAAATTTCAACGCGTTCGGCGCGGTCGTCGCCGAATACACGGACTTTGATTAACTCATGCGCTGTCAGGGCGGCATCGGTTTCTTTGATAACGGACTCGGTCAAACCTTGTTGTCCCACCATTACAACGGGATGAAGGTGATGGGCGCGGGCTTTCAATTCCAAAATTTCTTTGGTGCTTAATTTACTGTCAGTCATGTTCTAATGCTTGAAAAGAAAGAATAATGCGGCATTGTACGCGATTTGGCGCAATCTCGGGGGAAAATAACGTACAATACGGCGTTTCTCTATATCATTAAATAAATTATGGCAGTACGTTCAAAATCATCAAAAGCCTGGCTTCACGAACACGTAAATGATCATTACGTCCACATGGCGCAAAAAGACGGTTATCGCGCCCGCGCCGCATATAAACTGCTGGAAATCAACGAAAAAGACAAATTAATCAAACCCGGCACAGTTTTGGCGGATTTAGGCAGCGCGCCGGGAAGCTGGTCGCAAGTCGCGGCAAAACTGGTCGGCAATTCAGGGCGCGTGTTCGCATTGGATATCCTGCCTATGGATGAAATAGAAGGTGTTTCTTTTATTCAGGGGGACTTCAGAGAAGACGAAGTATTGGCGCAATTTGAGACCTTGCTGGACGGCCGTCCGCTAGACCTTGTAATTTGCGATATGGCACCCAATATGTCGGGTAACGCCGTAACCGACCAAGCCCGCAGCTTTTACTTGTGCGAACTGGCTTTGGACTTTGCCGTCAATCATTTAAAAACGGGCGGCAGCTTTTTGGTGAAGGTATTTCAGGGAGCGGGCTATCAGGAATATATGGCAGCCATGCGCGAAATCTTCGGAACGGTGCAGACGCGCAAGCCCGAGGCATCGCGCAATCGTTCCAGTGAGATTTATTTATTAGGAAAAAATAAACGCTGACAATACAGGCAGCGTGTTTTAAAATCTTTCTTTCGTTTATCTTTATATCATGGAGCCTGGCTAAGTGGGGAATACCTTTAAGTCAATTCTGCTCTGGGTTGCTTTGTGCGTCGGTCTGATGGCCGCATTCAACGCTCTGACCAGCAAGCAGGAAAACAAGCAGCAAATCGAATACTCTCAATTTATCCAACAGGTGAACAACGGTGAAGTAGCCAATGTCAATATCGAAGGCTCAGTCGTCAGCGGTTATCTGATTAAAGGCGAGCGTACCGATAAAACCTCTTTCTTCACCAATGCGCCTTTGGACGATAATTTGGTTAAAACGCTTTTGGACAATAAAGTCCGCGTCAACGTTATCCCCGAAGAAAAACCAAGCATGCTCGCCAGCCTGTTTTACAGCCTGTTGCCGGTATTGTTGTTGATTGGCGCATGGTTTTATTTTATGCGTATGCAAAGCGGTGGCGGCGGTAAGGGTGGTGCATTCTCTTTCGGTAAAAGCCGTGCCCGCCTTCTGGACAAAGATGCCAACAAAGTTACCTTTGCCGATGTTGCCGGTTGTGATGAGGCAAAAGAGGAAGTGCAGGAAATCGTTGATTACCTGAAAGCTCCAAGCCGTTATCAAAGTTTGGGCGGACGCGTTCCGCGCGGTATCTTACTGGCGGGCAGCCCAGGGACAGGTAAAACTTTGCTGGCAAAAGCCATCGCAGGCGAAGCAGGCGTACCGTTCTTCAGCATCTCAGGTTCTGACTTTGTTGAAATGTTCGTCGGGGTCGGTGCAAGCCGCGTGCGCGATATGTTTGAACAAGCGAAGAAAAACGCCCCTTGTATCATTTTTATTGACGAAATCGACGCTGTCGGCCGTCAGCGCGGTGCCGGCTTGGGCGGCGGTAATGATGAGCGCGAACAAACCTTGAACCAGCTTTTGGTAGAAATGGACGGCTTTGAAAGCAACCAGACGGTTATCGTCATTGCCGCAACAAACCGTCCGGACGTATTAGATCCCGCCTTGCAACGTCCCGGCCGTTTTGACCGCCAAGTGGTGGTTCCACTACCCGATATTCGCGGCCGCGAACAGATTTTGAAAGTGCACGCAAAAAAAGTGCCTTTGGACGCATCTGTCGATTTGGTTTCTTTGGCTCGAGGCACTCCCGGTTTTTCCGGTGCGGATTTGGCCAACTTGGTTAATGAAGCCGCCCTGTTTGCAGGCCGTCGGAATAAAACCAAAGTCGACCAAAGCGATTTCGAAGATGCCAAAGACAAAATCTATATGGGTCCCGAACGCCGCAGCATGGTAATGCATGAAGACGAAAAACGTGCGACTGCCTACCATGAAGCAGGTCATGCGATTGTTGCCGAAAGCCTGCCGTTTACTGATCCCGTTCATAAAGTAACCATCATGCCGCGCGGCCGTGCGCTCGGTTTGACTTGGCAGCTGCCCGAACGCGACCGTATCAGCATGTATAAAGACCAAATGCTGAGTCAGCTTTCCATCTTGTTCGGTGGTCGTATTGCCGAAGACATCTTCGTCGGACGTATTTCCACCGGCGCGTCCAACGATTTCGAACGTGCTACGCAAATAGCGCGGGAGATGGTAACCCGTTACGGCATGAGCGATAAAATGGGCGTAATGGTTTATGCAGAAAATGAAGGTGAAGTGTTCTTGGGACGCAGCGTTACCCGTTCTCAAAACATTTCCGAAAAAACGCAACAAGATATTGATGCTGAAGTACGCCGTATTTTGGACGAACAATATCAGGTGGCCTACAAAATCCTTGATGAAAACCGCGATAAAATGGAAACCATGTGCAAAGCATTAATGGATTGGGAAACCATCGATCGTGATCAAGTGTTGGAAATTATGGCAGGCAAACAACCTAGGCCGCCTAAAGATTACAGCCACAATATACGTCAGAATAATTCGGAACCATCCGAACTTCAAACAGAGCCTGAACCTCAGGAAACCGTTGCTCAGGAATCTGCTCCAATTGAAGTTTTTGAAGACTCGGGAAATAAATCATAAATATGGAAAACGGCAGCTTATTAAAGCTGCCGTTTTTATTTTATTATGACTGTTACAAAACAGGTAAGGAGAGGAAGTACAGTTTGTATAGTTTTATTGTTATAAGTAGAAAGAGGAATGACGGTTGTCAGAATTAGAGGGTTGTAATGTGATTGCTCTGTTTGAAATATCCTGATTTAAACAAAAAGGTCGAGACCTTTGCAAAATTCCCCAAAATCCCCTAAATTCCTACCAAGACATTTAGAGGATTTCTCATGAGCACCTT
>NZ_CEXQBZ010000094.1:0-3287 GCF_982712965.1 Neisseria flava
CTTCAGCACCTTAGAGAATCGTTCTCTTTGAGCTAAGGCGAGGCAACGCCGTACTGGTTTAAAGTTAATCCACTATAGTGATGTTGCGTTGGGTGTCAGTTACCCGCAGTCAACACGATTCAGCTTTTGAGGTGTAACTCGGATGGCTGGTGGGCAATATTGGAGGCTCTATAAGAAAGCTAATGCCCAAAGGTCGTCTGAAAACATTTCAGACGACCCCATTCGTTTACGCTTCGGGCTTTTTCGCCAACATGGTTACAAACTTAAATTGTATCGGATTGCCCACCGCATCTTTCGCATGCATGGCGCCGAGTTCTTCCTTGTATTCGACAATCTCCCAGTCGCGGTAGTATTCGCGCAACTCGCCTTCTTTAAATTTAAACGGGAAAGGCATAGGGCAGGGGAAGTCTTCAGTGTCCATCGCCGAAACAATCAGGTTGTAGCCGCCGGGGTTGGTGTGCGCCTGCATATCGGCAATCACTTGCGGCACAAAGCGCGGATGCAGGAACATAAACACAACCGTCGCCACGATATAGTCGAAATGGTCTTGAAGGTTGGCGGCATTCAAATCATATTCCAACGCCCGCACGTCCAAGCCTTCCATACGCGCCAACTCATTGACGTTTTGCACTGCCTGAGGATTGTTGTCCACGGCGGTGACGTCGAATCCCTTCAAGCCTAAAAACAGCGCATTGCGCCCCTGACCGCAGCCCATATCCAAAGCCTTGCCCGCAGGAACTACATCTTCCGCAGCCACGACCGCCGAATGGGTTGCGCTCATGCCGTATTTTTTATGGAAATAATCTTTTGCCGCGCAATAAAGCGAGAGCTTGATTTCCGTGTCGTCCGTCAAAGGCTCGACTGTAAACTGTTGCTGCGGCGCAATCATCTGATCGCCGTCTTCGGCAGTCAGCTCGGTGTTTGTTGCATGGTCTGCTTCCGAATATTTCAGACGACCTTGCAATACGTTCAGGCAAGCCCATTCCCCTTCGTCAAACGCATGACCCGCCCGCAGCGCGTCGGGAATCCCGTCTGCCTGCCAAACCGGCAGTTCCTTATAGCAAAAAAGTTCCATTTGTCCATCCATTGTCGGTCCTTCCAATCTGTTTTCGATAAGGTGCATATTATATGCCTGTTTGGGGCAAAGCCGCTTGGCGGATTCAAACCTTGTGATAAGATGAATGCCTTTATTGTGCAAATTGCAAAACAAACCGATATATGGATGATACCGTTTACCTTTATACAGACGGAGCCTGCAAAGGCAATCCGGGAGCTGGGGGCTGGGGCGTATTGATGCGCTACCGAAATCATGAAAAAGAATTGTGCGGCGGTGAGGCTGAAACCACGAACAACCGAATGGAGCTGACCGCCGTCATAGAAGGGTTGAAGGCGCTCAAACGACCGTGCCGCGTCGTGATTTGTACCGACTCGCAATACGTCAAAAACGGTATGGAAGGTTGGATACACGGCTGGAAGAAAAACGGCTGGAAAACCGCCGCCAAAAAACCGGTGAAAAACGACGATTTGTGGAAAGAACTCGATGCCTTGTCGCATAAACACGAATTACAGTGGACATGGGTGAAAGGCCACGCGGGGCATTCCGAAAACGAAAAGGCGGACGCTTTGGCGAACCGGGGAGCAGCACGGTTCCTTCAATCCTCGTCCTAAAAGGCCGTCTGAAAACGCCTGAAAAATATTCAATCAACCGCAAACAGGATTACCCCAATGGCAATGACTTGGTCCCAACTGCTTTCTCCGCAACGCTTCCGTGCGAAAAACGGCGAAATTATCCCTACGGTTACGCCGTCCACACAAGAGGGTATCGATGCCCTGCGTACCGATTTCCACATTGATTACGATAGAGTCGTGTTTTCCGGAGCATTCAGGCGGTTGGGAAGGAAAACCCAAGTCCACCCGCTTGCCGAACATGACCTGACGCACAACCGGCTGACACATAGTGTCGAAGTCGCCAGCGTCGGACGCAGTTTGGGTAACCGCGTCGGTGTCATGTTGCAAGCCGGCGGATTCCTGCCTGAAAACAATACTCCGGGCGATATTGGCGCTGTCGTCCAAGTCGCCTGTTTGGCGCATGATTTGGGTAACCCTCCGTTCGGGCACACGGGTGAGGACGCATTGCGCCATTGGTTCAGAAAGGAAAAAAATCTCCGCTTTCTGACATCGCTGAACGAAGCCGAATTGAGCGACGTGCAAACTTACGAAGGCAATGCCCACAGTCTGCGCATTGTCGCCAATTTGGAAATGTATCCCGATGCGGGCGGGATGCGTTTGAGTGCGGCATCAATCGGCGCATTGATAAAATATCCGTGGACAAGCCAAGGTCCGCGCGGGCGTTCCAAATTCAATATTTATCAAACCGAGCTGCCGTTTATCCGCCGAGTTGCAGCGGAGTTGGGATTGCTCGAAGCAGGCTGCGACCAATGGGTACGCCATCCGCTGTCATACCTGATGGAGGCTTCAGACGACATCTGTTACGCATTGCTGGATTTGGAAGATGCGGTGGAGCTTGAGTTGCTGACCGATACCGAAGTCGAAAGCGTCTTGTCTGAGCTGACCTTTGAAGAAAGTACATGGCATGCCCAATCCAGCCGCCAACGTTGCGCCATGCTGCGCGGCATTGCCATAGGCAAAGCCATCGAAGATGCCGCGCAAACCTTCATGAAACACCAATCCGATTTATTAAGCGGCGAATTTAAGGGAAAAGACTTGATTTCCTTGTGCAGCCCGGAAGTCCAAAACACTTTGGAAAAAGCCAAAGAACTCGCACGCACGCGCATCTTTCGCCACCGTACCAAGCTGATGACCGAAATTGCCACTTTCCCGTGCTTAGGGTCGATACTCGATTTGTTTGTCCCAGCAGCCCATGCCTTGCTGGTTGAGCAGAAATTAGATGTCCGCCAATCTTTAATCTTGGATCTTCTGAAAAACCATAATCCCATACTTGAAACGGACAGCCTTTATCAGGCATATATGAAAATTTTAGATTTCGTCGGCGGTATGACAGACAATGCCGCCGCCAAAATGGCTCAGGACTTGTCTGGAACCGGGATTTTAAGGTAATATAATTTCTTTAATTTTCAAAATGTTAATTTTTTATCTGAGAAAATTGAATTTAAAAGCTGGACAATAGGGAAGGGTTTCTATAATATTCGGTCTTCTTGATTCACAGCGCAGAAGCGAAGTGATGAAAATGCACCCGTAGCTCAGTTGGATAGAGTATCTGGCTACGAACCAGAGGGTCGGGCGTTCGAATCGCTCCGGGTGCGCCA
>NZ_CEXQBZ010000095.1:0-3143 GCF_982712965.1 Neisseria flava
CGCCTAAAAGGCGGCCCGGATGCCTGATTATCAGGTATCCGGGGAGGATTAAGGGGGTATTTGGGTAAAATCAGGAGTGATTTGGGGAGAAAACAGCCGAAAACCTGTGTTTGGGTTTTGGCTGTTGGGGGAAGTGCTTTTTTGCAAAGGTCTCAGGCACTGTATCTTGAGCGCATCAATTTTTCGGCAGTTTGCGGATGAGATTGATGAGTATGGAAGGGGTGGCAGCATTCAGCGTAGGGTAGGGAAGAAGAACATGGACAAGGGGTAGGGGGCATGGAGGATGTCCTATTAATGTTTTTATTTTATTGAGAGAATAAAAGTCTATTTGGCAAGTCGTCTGAAACAGAAATATTCGAAATGTTCATTTATTCGGTATTATTTATTGCGTAGGAACATTATTTTACAGGGTTTTTTGATACAATATCTCTACTCCGTCCCGACAATGCCGGAATGTTATTCCGCGTCCGCTCGGACGGCCTGTCATAAATAAAACAGTCATTTTCCAACAAACATCAAGGCCGCCCGCTCTATGCACGAAACTTTTTCCCTCGCACCCATCGTTATCGTCCTCCTCGTTTCCGTCATTACGGTAATTTATTGCCGTAAATTCAACATTCCTTCCATGCTCGGTTATCTTTTGGTCGGCTTTATTGCCGGTCCGGGTATGTTGAAGCTGATTCCGCAAGGTCATGCTACTGATTATTTAGGTGAAATCGGTATCGTATTCCTGATGTTCAGTATCGGTCTCGAATTCTCCCTGCCCAAGCTCAAAGCCATGCGCCGTTTGGTGTTCGGACTGGGCGGTTTGCAGGTCGTTGTGACCATGCTGTCGATTATCGGCATTTTGATGCTGATGGGTGTCAACTTTAATTGGGCGTTTGCCGCAGCCGGGGCGATGACCATGTCGTCCACGGCAATTGTCAGCCGCATCCTGTCCGAAAAAACCGAATTGGGACAGCTGCACGGTCAAATGGCGATGGGTGTCTTGTTGATGCAAGATATTGCCGTTGTACCGTTGATGATCCTGATTCCTGCGTTGTCGGGCAATGGCGAAGAAGGCAGTCTGTGGGTCGCGCTGGGTCTTGCCGGATTGAAAATGCTGGTCACGCTGGGCGTGTTGTTCGTTATCGGCAGCAAGGTAATGTCGCGCTGGTTCAGAATGGTCGCCAAACGCAAGTCGTCTGAATTGTTTATGATCAACGTCCTGCTGGTAACCTTGGGCGTAGCTTATCTGACCGAACTGGAAGGCTTGTCGATGGCATTGGGCGCATTCGTCGCCGGTATGCTGCTTTCGGAAACGGAATACCGTTTTCAGGTGGAAGACGACATCCGTCCGTTCCGCGATATTCTGCTCGGTTTCTTCTTTATCACGGTCGGCATGAAACTGGATATCCAAGCTTTAATCGGCGGCTGGCAGCAGATTCTGATTTTGCTGGCAATTTTGCTGGTATTGAAAGCATTGGTCGTCTTTTTCATCGCTTTGCATATGAAGCATCCGATTGCGGATAGCTTAAAAACAGCCCTCTATTTGGCACAAGGCGGCGAATTTGGTTTTGTGATGTTAAACATCTCCAGCAAAATCAATATGGTGTCGCCCGAGCTGGAGCAGGCAGCTACGGCAGCGATTCTGTTGTCTATGATTATTGCCCCATTTATCTTGGGCAGCAGCGATGCCATCGTCAGCCGTTTCGTCAAATCAAGCTGGGACATGAAGGCATTGGATTTGCACAGTATGTTGGTGGAAACCATGAGCAAATCCGACCACGTCCTGATTATCGGTTTCGGACGCGGCGGTCAGACCGTCGGACGTGTCTTGGCTCAGGAAAACATCCCCTTCTTCGCCCTCGACCTCGATATCGGCAGGGTTCAGGTGGCACGCAATGCCGGCGAACCGGTCTCGTTCGGCGATGCCAAACGGCGCGAAGTCTTGGAGGCGGCAGGTTTGGAGCGCGCCAAAATGGTGGTCATTACCCTGAACAATATGCACGAAACCCAGCATGTTCTCGACAATATCATGTCCTTGCATCCGAGCATGCCTGTGTATGTTCGGGCTACCAATGACGATTACGTCAAAACCTTCACGGATATGGGCGCGGAAGAAGCTGTATCCGACACCAAAGAAACCAGCTTGGTACTGGCAAGCTACGCCATGCTGGGTAATGGTGCGACCTTCAACCATGTTTATCAGACCATTGCCAACATCCGACACAGCCGCTACGCCTCTTTGGAAGGCTTGTTTGTCGGCAGTGATGATGAAAATGGATTTGACGACGGAGGCAAATCGGTATGCCGCCACGCCTTTCCTCTGACTGGAGAAGCCCACGCCATAGGCAAGACCATCCGTGATTTACCTTTGGATAACGCAGGCATCAAACTTCTATTTATCCGCCGAAACACAAGCAGGATAGAAAACCCCGACTTGGATTTCCAGCTGCAACCGAATGATATTTTGGTTGTCGCAGGCAGACAGGAGGAAATTATTTCTTTTGAAAACTGGAGTTTGCAAGGAAATACTTAATGCGATAAAAAATAAAGCTTGCACAGCGGATGCTTTTTTGATTTAATAGTGTCTTCGCAAACGCAGCGACAAGGGTGATTAGCTCAGTTGGTAGAGCGTCTGCCTTACAAGCAGAATGTCGGCGGTTCGACTCCGTCATCACCCACCAAGTTCCCTTTATTGTTGCAAAACAATGATGCGCGGTGGTAGCTCAGTTGGTTAGAGTACCGGCCTGTCACGCCGGGGGTCGCGGGTTCGAGCCCCGTCCGCCGCGCCAAATTTTAAAATACCGGCTTTGCCGGTATTTTTTTGTGCGTAAGAAACGAACGTGGAGAGGGCAGCTATTTGGTTTTCAGACGACGTCTTATAGAGATTTCACTTTAAAGCAGGATAGGTTAGAGGAATGGTCGGCTATATAGAGTCTGCAGTTGATTTACCTTGAACTTTTGAATCTTAGTAAATCGTGTTTTCTTTGAGTTAAGGTGAGGTAACGTTGTTTTGGTTTGAAGTTAATCCATTGTAGGTTCTAATTTTGTTTAGGGTCGTCTGAAAACAGAAATCCATACTGAACTGCACCCCAAAAGTTGGATACATCCCCTCCAACTCACAAGGTGCAGTTTTTTTATGAGCAAATATACATTAC
>NZ_CEXQBZ010000096.1:0-3058 GCF_982712965.1 Neisseria flava
AAAGAGAACGATTCTCTAAGGTGCTGAAGCACCAAGTGAATCGGTTCCGTACTATTTGTACTGTCTGCGGCTTCGTCTCCTTGTTCTGATTTAAAGTTAATCCACTATATAGACTAGCTGTCAGACAAATACGGCTCGACGCTTTCTTTCAATATTTCAATCAATTCTTCGTCCATATAGCGGTAATCGTCAGGAATGTCCAAAACGATGATTTCCTTATGCTGCAAAGCGCGGGAAAACTGCGCGGACAGGCGGTTTTTATGCTTTTGTTCCATCACAAACACCTTATCCGCCCATGTAATGTCGTTGATGGAAACCGTGTGCCGTGCATTAGGGCTTGTACCTGCGGAACGGGTCTGTACGTTCGGATAGCGTCGGAATACCGCTTCAGCGGTGGGGCTGCGCCATTGGTTGCGGCTGCAAATAAAAAGTGCGTTCATAGAAATTAAAAAAGGCGGAAAAAAATATCCGCCTTGTGAAAATCATCTCGATTGAGTCGAAATGCGTTTTTTAAGTTAATCAAACCATTCGGCTTCAAATTCATGCTGCCTGAAGGGGTAAACAAAGCCCAGTTTTTGCGCGCGTTTGACTTTATTCCTGCGGAAATACATCAAATCCCACTTTTTCTCGGGCTTACCCTCAGAAGGGTCTTTACCGTGTACGCGATGGCTGGGTCGTTTTACCTGATGCCGCCGCCATGCACGGCTGCGACTTTGGTCTAAATTGTCCATTATCTGCTTTCTAACTTTGTTTCGGAAATCGGGTTCAGCAGCCGCGATTTTTTCTGTGTTCGATTATTCGGCAAGAAAAAGGAAAATCGGATTGTAGCCAAATTAGCTTGACAATACAAGCATTTGACCGTCGTTGTGAAACAGGTCGTCTGAAATGTGAGACACCATTTACTTCTGTTTATTCAACGCTTCTTCATCCAGCGATTTCAACCATTCCAGCTTTTCGCCGATTTTGATTTCCAGCCCGCGCGGGACGGGTTGGTAGAAATCCGGTTCGTCCAAGCCGTCGGGCATATAGCTTTCGCCGGCGGCGTAGGCGTTTGGTTCGTCGTGGGCGTAGCGGTATTCGCGTCCGTAGCCTAATTCCTTCATCAGCTTGGTCGGGGCGTTGCGCAGGTGGACGGGTACTTCGTCGCTGGCGTTTTCTTTGACGAAGCGGCGCATTTGGTTGTATGCCTTGTAGCCCGCGTTGGATTTTGCGGCGGCGGCAAGGTACAGCACGGCTTGCGCCAGCGCGAGTTCGCCTTCGGGCGAGCCTAAACGTTCGAAGGTAGCGGCAGCATCGTTGGCGATTTGGAAAGCACGCGGGTCGGCAAGTCCGATGTCCTCCCACGCCATGCGCACGATACGGCGGGCGAGGTAGCGCGGGTCGGTACCGCCGTCGAGCATACGGCAAAACCAATACAGCGCGGCATTCGGATGCGAACCGCGCACGGATTTGTGCAGGGCGGAGATTTGGTTGTAGAAACTCTCGCCGCCTTTGTCGAAACGGCGGATTTGCGCCCCGAGACTGTCAGCGAGAAATTCGGCGGTTAAGGTTTTCAGACGGCGCGTGTCGGCAGCGCGTAAAAGTTGTTCCAATAAATTCAACAATCTGCGCGCATCGCCGTCGGCGGTATTGACAAGCAGCTCCTGCGCATCGGCTTCAATCGTGAAATCTCGGTATTCGGGCAAGGCCAATACTTTGGCAATCAGTTTCTTGAGGTCGTCTGAAGACAAGGATTGCAAAACATACACCTGCGCGCGGCTCAATAGCGCAGGATTGACTTCGAACGACGGGTTTTCCGTAGTCGCACCGATAAAGGTCAGCAAACCGCTTTCGACATGGGGCAAAAACGCGTCCTGCTGCGCCTTGTTGAAGCGGTGGACTTCATCGACGAACAAAATCGTCGCGCGTCCCTGCTGCAAAGCAATTTCGGCCTTGTCGATTGCCTCGCGTATGTCTTTCACGCCGGAAAACACGGCGGAAACAGGCAAAAACTGGGCGTTGAAACTCTGCGCCAAAATCCGCGCCAACGTCGTCTTGCCCACACCCGGCGGTCCCCACAGCAACATAGAATGCGGCTTCCCGCCTTCCACCGCCACACGCAGCGGCTTACCTTCGCCGATTAAATGCTGCTGCCCGATAACATCATCAAGCGTATGCGGGCGCAGACGTTCGGCAAGCGGCGCATCGGGTTGGCGGGTGAAAAGATCGGACATGGCAGTTTCCGTGAAAGAGGGTTTTCAGACGACGTGGATTATAGCAGGTCGTCTGAAAGGAGGATTAACGCTCTTTGGGCATAATATCAATATAGTTTTCATTCAAAATTTGCAGGAATTTCCCACTGATAACGATACATTCTGTTGCTAATTTTGCGGCTTCCTTTTTTCCTTTGTTGTTTTCAACAGTTGGTGGGCAGAAGACCTTAGTGTCGCCTAAGTTCCAAGCCATGTAGCCGTATAGGGCGTTGTTGCGTTGTTCGGGGATTGAAGAACAGGTAATGTCTTTTTCTACTTTTTCTTTTTCTGAGAGCACAGAGCATTTAAATTTCTGTTTTAACTTGAATAAGTCATTTTTATCAATCCCACTAGTTTCTTGCAAGCCATTGTTTTGTTGAAAATTATTGTGTAATAAATACCATGAAGAGTTTTGTGGTATTTCTGTAAAACGAACTGGATAAAGCATACGCACAGAAAAATTTTCAGATAGTATTACTATCAAGAGTAATGAAAAAAAAGCAATCATACAAGGAAATATAAGAACTTTCTTATGATCATTTTTATTGTTTTTTTGGTGGCGAATGAAGCGAGAGACTAAGAAGACATTCAATAGCATCATTATGCCGAGAAAAAGTAAGTATAAGTATTGAGTTTCTTCTCCAGGTAACCAATCGTTAGTCATTATTATAAAAACTAAGGAGTATAAAAATGTTGTAGCAGATGAGAGTATAATTATCATTATAAAGAGTATTAATGTAGTAATTTCCTCTGTTATCTTATTTTTTCTTTTTTTATTCTTATTTTTAGAAAAATAATTTTTTAATTTTTTAAAAAAATCAATAATT